>CANQQO010000029.1 GCA_947625965.1 uncultured Oscillospiraceae bacterium | reverse complement strand
AACGCCGTCTGGCTGGACCCCAACAAGACCAGCCCCTTTGACTTCTACCAGTACTGGCGGAACGTGGGGGACGCGGATGTGATGAAATGTATTCGGATGTTGACCTTCCTGCCCATGGAGCAGATCGCGGAGATGGACGCCTGGAAGGACGCCAAGCTCAACGAGGCCAAGGAGATTCTGGCCTTCGAGCTGACCCGGCTGGTCCACGGCCAGGAGGAGGCGGAGAAGGCCCAGGCCGCCGCCCGAGCCCTGTTTGCCGGTTCCGGGACCTCCGGGGAGATGCCCACCACCAAAATCGCGCCGGAGGCGCTGAAGGACGGAAAAATCGGCATCCTCTCCCTGATGGTCGCCTGCGGTCTGGCCGCCTCCAATGGCGAGGCCCGCCGCCTGGTCCAGCAGGGGGGCGTGTTCCTGAATGGGGACAAGGTCCCCGGGGCGGACGCCGCCGTCACCGAGGAACAGCTCCGGGCCGGCGCGGTCCTCCGCAAGGGCAAGAAGGTCTTCCACAAGGCGATTCTGGACTGAATCCAAAAAATGCGGCTTCCGGGTGCGGAAGCCGCATTTTTTTCTGGACATTTGGCAAAAAACCTGTATAATAGAGATATCTAACAAAAAGGAACAGGAAAATGGAGGAGAAATTTATGAAACTTGACACAAAACGTACCGTTTTGGTGGGCTTTGCCTTCCTTGCCATCTCCGCCTTCTGGCAGATGTACGACAATTTGATCCCCCTGATGCTCTCCAACACCTTCCAGATCAATAAGACCTACTCCGGCATCATCATGTCCCTGGACAATATCCTGGCCCTGTTCCTGCTGCCCCTCTTCGGCGGGCTGTCGGACAAGTGCCGTAGCGCCCTGGGACGGCGGCGGCCCTTCATCCTCTTCGGCACCCTGGTCTCTGTGGCGCTGATGATCCTGCTGCCCCTGCTGGACAACAGCTACGCCGCCTCTCCCGTTCTCTGGAAGCTGGTGGGCTTTATCGCGGTGCTGGGGCTGCTGCTCATCGCCATGGGCACCTACCGGAGCCCCGCCGTGGCCCTGATGCCCGACGTGACCCCCAAGCCCCTGCGGAGTAAGGCCAACGCCATCATCAATCTGATGGGCGCCGTGGGCGGCGTCATCTATCTGCTGGTCTCCTCGGTCCTCTACCGGCAAAAGCCCGGGGAGCTGGTCCATGTGGACTATCTGCCCCTGTTTTCCATCGTGGGCGGCATCATGCTGGGGGCTCTGGCCGTGATCATGTTCCTGGTGGACGAGCCCAAGCTGGTGGCCCGGCAGAAGGAATATGAGGACGCCCATCCAGAGGACAACTTGGCCGAGCAGACCGACAGCGGCGAGGCCCTGCCCAAGGACGTGAAGTGGAGCCTGGGCTTCCTGCTGGCGTCCATTTCCCTGTGGTTCATCGGCTACAACGGCGTCACCACCTGGTTCTCGACCTATGCCACCAACGTATGGAATATGCCCCTGGGCAGCGCCAATACCTGCCTGACCGTTGCCACCGCAGGCGCCATCGTCAGCTACATCCCCGTGGGCAACATCGCCAGCAAGGTGGGCCGCCGGAAGACCATCCGCTTCGGCGCGCTGCTCCTGGCCGCCTGCTTCTTCGCGGCCTTCCTGTACACCGTCTTTGCCAAGCAGTTCAGTCCCTTGCTGTACGTTCTCTTTGTCCTGGTGGGCATGGCCTGGGCTGCCATCAATGTCAACAGCCTGCCCATGGTGGTGGAGATGTGCAAGGGCAGCGAGGTAGGCAAATTCACGGGCCTTTACTACACCTTCTCCATGGCGGCCCAGATCGTCACGCCCATCGTGGCCGGCTTCCTGCTGGAAAACGTGAGCTACCATACCCTGTTCCCCTATGCCTCCCTGGCGGTGCTGGGCTCCTTCATCACCATGGGCTTTGTCCGCCATGGGGACAATAAGGTGGAGGCCAAGAAGGGCCTGGAAGCCTTCGATGTGGGGGACTGAGCCATGATCTGGATTCTGATTCTTGCACTGGTCCTGGCAGCCGGATTTTTGCTGGCCCTCCGGGGCCGGAAGGGGCACCCGGGATGGAAGGAGCTGCGCGGCTGGTACTACGCCCACCGGGGCCTCCACGACGGGGAGCGCCCGGAGAACAGCATGGCCGCCTTCCGGGCCGCGCTGGAGCATGGCTACGGCATCGAGCTGGACCTGCATCTGCTGAAGGACGGCTCCCTGGCGGTGTTCCACGACTACGATCTGAAGCGGATGACCGGCCGGGACGGAAAGATCGAGGACCTGACCGCTCCCGAGCTGAAGACCTGCTTCCTCAAGGGCACCCAGGAGACCATCCCGGTTTTTGAGGACGTGCTGGCATTGTTTGCCGGGAAAGCTCCCATGATCATCGAGCTGAAATCCGACGGGACCAATGTGGACGCCCTCTGTCAGACGGCCATGACGGCCCTCAGGGACTATTCCGGTCCCTACTGCGTGGAGTCCTTTGACAGCCGCTGCCTCATGTGGCTGAAAAAGCGCGCTCCCCAGGTGATCCGGGGCCAGCTTTCGGAGGACTATCTCCACGAGAAAACGATCCTGCCCTGGCCTCTGGCCTTCGCCATGACCTACGATCTGGAAAATTTCCTGACGGTGCCGGATTTTCTGGCGTTCCGCTTCAACAACCGGAACCTGTTCACCAATTCCATTACCCGGAAGCTGTGGGGCGTCCAGGGCGTCACCTGGACCCTGCGGACGAAAGAGGATTTCGACGCCGCCGTTAAGGAGGGCTGGATCCCGATTTTTGAGGGCTTTCGTCCATAACATATAATTCGCCCGGAGGGGACGTCCCTCCGGGCGGATTTTATCGGTTGTGGCCGAATTGAATCTTGGGGTCCTGGAATTCCTTCACCCGCTGGCGGAAGGCCGCCATGGCGTCCTCCCGGTAGGGGAGCCGGGCCTGGACCCCGGCAAGGCCCAGGAAATATTCGGTAAACTCCGGATTCAGCACCAGAAGGGGACCCAAAAGCTGGGTGCAGATCAGATTTTTCTTCCGCAGACCTTCCAGCTTGCTCTCTGGGTTCAGCCCCACGCCCCGGACGCATTTGAGAAAATAGGAATCGGAATTGTCCCCGTAGAGGAAGCTGAACTGGCTCTTGAAGCCCACCACCGTCATGCCGTCCAGGTCCCCAAGGACCTTGCCGTTGAACCGGCGAAACAGATCCGTCTTCACCGTCACGTCGAAAAAACCCAGCCCCTCGGCGGTTTTTTCCTCCGTCACATAGTCGATGCGCTTGGCGAAAAGCTCGGCGGCGTTGCCCGTGGCCAGAATGGGGACTCCGGCATCGATCAGCGCCTCCAGGCGGCCCTTTAAGGGCCGGAGCTTGTCCAGCACCCGGCGCTGCGTGTCCTCGGCCATGGTCCCAATGCAGATCAGGTCCACCGGATGGTCGGAAAAATAGGGCGTTTCGGTCAGAGGCGTAAAATGAAATTCCGCCTCGGGGCAGGCCATGGCCAGATAATTTCCGTTGTAGGCGTCCCCGTAGAGGCCGCAGACCTCGGGAAAGAGAATTTCAGCGATCATTTCCCGGCCTCCTTTTCCATGAGGGCTTTTTTCACTTCCAGGGCCTCTTTTTCCAGATAGACGTCATAGAGGATATAGATGTCCCGGCAGCCCTCCGTGTCCAGCAGATGCCCGCCGCCCCGGAAGGAAGGCCAGAGGGCGATCCTTTCCCCGGGGACTCCGGCGATCTCGGCCCGGAGCTTCTGGTCCAGGCACCGGGGGCCGGAGAACACCAGTTGGCCGATGGAGGGGTCCGCCAGGGGGGAGAAGTCGCAGTCGTAGAGCCAGCAGGGATTCTCCGAGCTGCCTTGACTGTCCCCCTTGTCGTCGATCAGGAGGAACACGGCCTTCCGCTCCCCGGGCTGGTCAGCCACGTACCGGAAGCTCCTGGCGCAGGCCCCGGGATTTTGACCCTTGGCGGACTGCATGGTGATCTTGAGTCCGCCGGTTTCCACGTGGTCGTAGCGGCTCTTGACGATCTCCACGGCGCCCAGTCCAGCGGCGATCCTCTCGGGGGACAGCCCCAGACGGGTCAGCACCGCCACGGCGCAGCAGAGGTTGTAGATATTCACGATATTGTCGTTGAGCAGACGGTAGGTCTGTTCACCGCCCGCCTGGGCCAGAGTGACGGTCCCCGCCGCCCGGTCGATGGCGGTGATCCGCAGATCCGGGGCGGGGGAGGACAGGCCGCAGTTCCGGCAGCGGAGGCGGCCGATGTGAT
Source organism: uncultured Oscillospiraceae bacterium (assembly GCA_947625965.1). GTDB lineage: Bacteria > Bacillota > Clostridia > Oscillospirales > Oscillospiraceae > Faecousia. Next base: position 20,752 of record CANQQO010000029.1, on the reverse strand, counting down.
CGTAGCGGAGATATTCCGCTTCCAAATTGCCGCCGCAGTTAGGACAGTAGACCAGGTCCAGCCCTTCCAGACTGGCGCCGGTGGCCGGGGCCTCGGCGGAGACGCCGAAGTAGGTCCGGTCCTGGCACTGGGGGGCCAGGCCGGCGCAGATCAGGTCGTCGGCGTTGAGGATCAGCTTGGTCTCCGCCGGAATGGCCTTGTCAAGCAGAAAACGGATGAAGCCGGTGTGGGCGTTGCGCTTGATGGAATCCCGCATCAGGTTGGTGCAGACCAGATAGTCGGGCTTCAAGTCCTGATAGACCAGCAGGGAACTGCGCTCGTCCACCTCCAGCACCGCGACGTCGGTCTTGACCTTGCCGGCGAGACTGGCGTCCGCCAGGAGCGCGGCGGCCACGCCCCCCTGGATATTGGAGCCCAGGGCGTTGTTGGTGACCGTATAGCCGCAGCCTCGCAGCAGGGAGGTGAGGAGGTTGCTCACTGTGGTCTTTCCGTTGGTGCCGGTGACGGCGATCACCGTCTTGGGGGGCCGCAGGTGGGCCAGAAAATCGGGGCACAGCTTCACCGCCAGTTTTCCCGGCAGATAGGAGGCGTTCCGGCCCAGCAGCCGCATGGCAGCCATCACGGTCTTGGCGGCCCAGAGGGCCAAATAAAAGCGGAGTTTTTTCAAACTATCACGTCTCTTTGAAAATCAATTTTGTTCCAGAACTTCCTTCACGGACTTCTTGAGAAGCTCCAGGCCCCGGATCAGGACCGGCTCCTCGATGACCAGGGGCGGCATGATCTTGAGGACCTGATTGTCCCTGCCCACCCGCTCGGCGATGAGGCCGTTGCGGAAGCAGGCGGCCACCAGGGGCTTGGTCATGTCCTTGCCGAAAGCGCCGAAGTCCACGCCCCAGAGAAGCCCCAGGCCCCGGTATTCGATCCGGCTGTCCAGGGGGGCGATCTCGTCCCGGAGGAACGCCTCCACCAGCCTGCCCTTCTCCTGGACCTGCTGTTCCACATGGTCCTCCACCATGATCTCCAGGCCCGCCAGACCAGCTACCATGGAGAGCTGATTGCCCCGGAAGGTGCCGGTGTGCTGGCCGGGCTCCCAGATGTCCAGCTCGGGCTTGAGCAGCACCAGGCTCATGGGCATCCCGCAGCCGCCGATGGACTTGGACAAGGTCACGATGTCCGGCACGATGCCCGCCCGCTCAAAGGAGAAGAAGGTGCCGGTCCGGCCATTGCCCACCTGGATGTCGTCCACCACCAGAAGAATATCATATTTGTCGCACAGGGCCCGGAGCCGCCGGAGCCACTCCACAGGAAGCACATAGATGCCGCCGTCGGCCTGGAGGGTCTCGATGACCACCGCCGCCGGTTTCTCCGCGCCGGAGTGGTCGTCGGTCAGCAGCCGCTCCATGTAGGCGATGGTGTCCAGCTCCGGGAACATATAGGGGGCGGGGATGTGGACCACGTGACTCATGGTTACCCCCGCGCCGTCCCGGGAGGCCCGGTCGGTGGTCAGCTCCAGGGAGCCCAGGGTCATGCCGTGGAAGGCGCCCATCAGAGCAAAGACGGTCTGCCGCCCGGTGTTCCGGCGGGCCAGCTTCAGGGCCGCCTCCACCGCGTTGGTGCCGGTGGGGCCGGCGAACTGGATCTTATAGTTGAGGCCCCGGGCCTCCAGGATATTTTTCTGGAAGTATTCCAGAAACGCCCGCTTGGCGGGGGTATAAAAGTCCATGCCGTGGAGGATCCCGTCGTTTTCCAGATACTCGATGAGGCGCTTTTTCATTCTGTCGGGGTTGTGGCCGTAATTCAAAGCGCCGGAGCCGGCAAAGAAATCCACATATTCCCGGCCCTCCTCGTCCCAGACCAGGGAGCCCTTGGCCCGGGTAAGAACGGTGGGGAAGCTGCGGCAGTAGGATCGGACATTTGATTCGTAGGTTTCAAAGACTGAGGTATTCATGGTAAGACTTCCTTATAATGATGATGGGAAAACGCTGTGTCCAATATACCACAGCTAGACGGCAAAATCAAGGACTCAGTTGGGAACAATCGGTAAATTCGGCGGCGGCAGACGATTTTTCTGTAATTTGGAAATTGGGTCTTGTAAACGCCGTCTCAATCGAATATAATAATTCCAGCAATCACCCGAAACTGCCGGATACCGGCATAAATTGATAAGGAGGACGCTCTATGAAATTCCAAAAGAAAGCTGTTATTTTCGACCTGGACGGGGTCATCTGCTTTACCGACAAGTTCCACTACCAGGCGTGGAAAGCCCTGGCGGACCGGCTGGGCATCTACTTCGACGAGAAGATCAACGACCGCCTCCGGGGCGTCAGCCGGATGGCCAGCCTGGAGATCATCCTGGAACGGTCCACCGTCGAGTATACCCTTTCGGAGAAGGAAGCCTTCGCCGAGGAGAAGAACAATACTTACCGGGAGCTGCTGAAAAACATGAGCCCCAAGGACCTGACCGACGAGGTCCGGGACACCCTGAACGAGCTCCGGGCCCGGGGCTACAAGCTGAGCATCGGCTCCTCCAGCAAGAACACCAAGTTCATCCTGGGCCAGATCGGCCTGGGGGACTTCTTTGACGCCATTGCCGACGGCACGGATATCACCCATTCCAAGCCCGATCCCGAGGTGTTCCTGAAATCCGCCGAGAAGCTGGGCATCGCCCCGGCGGACTGCGCCGTGGTGGAGGACGCCAAGGCCGGCATCCAGGCCGCCAAGGCCGGCGGAATGACCGCCCTGGCCCTCTTCGGCGACGCCAAGGGCTGCGGCGAGGAGGACTACGACCTCAAGAGCTTCGGCGACCTGCTGAACATCCTGTAAAAAGGGTGGAGGGACTTTCCATGAGACCCTATGGGTTTGGCATCGATATCGGCGGCACCGCCATCAAGCTGGGCCTGTTTGACACGGAGGGGGAGCTGCTGGAAAAATGGCAGATCCCGACCCGCCGGAAGGACCTTGGCAAATGGGTCCTGCCCGATGCTCTGGACTCCGTCCGGGCCAAAATGGCGGAGCGAGGCATCGGCTGGGACCAGGTGGAGGGCGTGGGGATGGGCGTCCCCGGCCCCGTCACCGAGGACGGCACGGTGCTGCGCTGCATCAACCTGGGCTGGGACGTGTTCAACATCCCCAACGCCGTGAAAAAGCTGGAGCCTCAGATCGAAAACTTCCAGGTCTCCAACGACGTAAACGCCGCCGCCCTGGGAGAGATCTGGCAGGGCGGCGCCAGGGGCCGCTGGAGCGCCGTCATGGTGACTTTGGGCACCGGCATCGGCGGCGGCATCGTGGTGGGCCACAAGATGATCTACGGCAGCGGCGGCGCGGGCGGCGAGATCGGCCATATCTGCATCGAGCCCGACGAGCCGGTGCGCTGCAAGTGCGGCGGCCGGGGCTGCCTGGAGCAGTACTGCTCCGCCACCGGGCTGCTGCGGGTCACCCGGCAGCATCTCCACGATCACCCCGGCACCCAGACGGTGCTTTCCGACACGCCGGAGCTGACGGCGAAGGACATCTGCGACGCTGCCAGAGAGGGGGACCCCTTCGCCCTGTCTCAACTGGACCTGCTGGGTAAGCGGCTGGGCCGGGCCCTCACCGCTGTGGCCGCCACCATCGACCCCCAGATCTTCGTCATCGGCGGGGGACTGTCCAACGCCGGGCAGATCCTCCTGGACCCCATCGAAGCCTATTACCGCAAATACGCTTTCCACGCTTTCCGCCACACGGAATTTGCTCTGGCGGAGCTGGGCAACGACGCCGGCATCTACGGCTGCGTGAAAATGATCCTATCCTAATTTCGACAAGGAGGAAGACCATGCTGCAAGTTTTAGACAAAAGCGGCTGGAAGCTCACGGAGGTCAATTTTGACCCCAACGCCCTGGGGAAGGTGGAGGCCAACTTCTGCCTGGGCAACGGCTATCTGGGCCTCCGCTCCGCCACCGAGGAGAAGTACCTGGGCGAGACCCGGGACCTGCTGGTGGCCGGCACTTTTGACCGGTTCTCCCCCGAGGAGGTCACGGAGCTGCCCAACGCCGCCGACGTGACCAATATCGAGCTGACCCTGAACGGGGTCCGTTTCGACCTGACCCAGGGGACGATCCAGTCCTACCATCGGACCCTGGACATGAAGACGGGTCTGCTGACCCGGGAGGTGGAGTGGACCTCCCCCAAGGGGGAGACGTTCTCCCTGAAATTTGAGCGGGTGGTGTCCCTGAAGCGGCTCCACACCATCGCCATTCGGGTTGCCGTCACCCCCAAGGCCGACGCTTCCGTCAAATTCCAGTCCGGCATCGACGGGAGAGTGACCTGCGACGGCTCCCAGCACTTCACCGAGGGCCAGACCCGGTTCTATGACAAGAAGTATCTCCAATTCATCCCCCGGACCATTCAGTCGGGTATCACCTTTATTCTGGACGCCACCCACCGCTTCGCCCTGGACGGCGCGCCTCTGGAGCCCAAGAGCGACATCAATATCCTCCGCCGCCGGATGTTCTCCAACTTCACCGTGGAAGTCAAGGCGGGCCAGACCGTGGTGATGGAGAAGTTCGCCAACGTCTACACCACCCGGGACAAGGAAGCGGCGGACTTGACGGTATCCGAGATCCAGGATCATGCCCTGGAGCAGTTAAAGCGCGACGAGGCCGACGGCTTTGACGCCATTTACGCCGAGTCCGCCGAAGCCTGGGCCGAAAAGGTCTGGGACCGGGCGCCCATCACCATCGAGGGCCCCCAGTTCGACCAGGTGGCCATTCGCTTCGCCCAGTACCAGATGCAGCTCATGACCCCCGGACACGACAACCGGATGAACATCGGCGCCAAGGGCTTCTCCGGCGAGGGCTACAAGGGCCACACCTTCTGGGATACCGAGATTTTCCTGCTGCCCTACTTCATCTTCACCATGCCCGAGGTGGCCCGGAGCCTGGAGGAGTACCGCTACCTGTCCCTGCCCGGGGCCCACGCCAAGGCCGCCCACAACGGCTACCAGGGCGCTCAGTTCCCCTGGGAGTCCGCCTGGCTGGACGACGGCGAGGTGACGCCGGAGTACATGGGCACGGACATCGTCACGGGCCAGCTCATCAAGGTCTGGACCGGCTTCATCGAGATCCACATCACCGCCGACGTGGCCTTCGGGGCCTGGCAGTACTACGCCTGCACCGGGGACCAGGACTACATGGACCAGTACGGCTATGAGCTGATCCTGGACTGCGCCAAGTTCTGGGGCAGCCGCCTGGAACCCGGCGAGGACGGAAAGCTCCACATCAACGACGTGGTGGGTCCCGACGAGTACAAGGAGCACGTCAACGACAACGCCTACACCAACTACCTGGCCTGGTGGAACATCCGCAAGGCCATCGAGTACACGGACCTTCTGAAGGCGGAAAAGCCGGAGCTTTACCGGAAGCTGGATCAAAAGCTGGATCTGGCCGCCTGCTATCCCGCCTGGAAGGACCAGGTGGACCGGATCTTCCTGACCCAGCCCAACGAGGGGAATGTCCTGCCTCAGGACACCACCTACCTGACGTTGAAGGACATCGACCTGTCCAAGTACAAGGCCCAGGCCCACGTGGGCGGCATCTACAAGGACTACAATCAGGAGCAGATCACCAAGATCCAAGTCTCCAAGCAGGCCGACGTGATGGTGCTGTTCTATCTGCTGGAGGAGCTGTTCCCCCGGGAGGTGAAGCTGGCGAGCTGGAATTACTACGAGCCCCGCTGCCTCCACGATTCCAGCCTGAGCCTGTCCACCCACTCCGTGCTGGCCTCCGACATTGGCGACCAGGAGCTGGGCTACAGGATGTTCCAGAAAGCCTGCCTCATCGACCTGGACAACGCCAATCCCCACTCCTCCGACGCCGGCATCCACGCCGCGTCATACGGCGGACTGTGGCAGTGCGTGGTCTACGGCTTCGGCGGCTTGCGGATGCTGGGCGGGAATCTGCGGATCAGCCCCAACTTGCCCAAGGCATGGACCAAGCTGAGCTACACCATTGTCTGGCGGGGCCAGAAGCTCTCCGTCACCGTCACCCAGAACGACGTGACCATCGTGAACACCACCGACGCCGCCCCCGTGACCCTGGAGGTCTGGGGCAAGCAGTACACCCTGACAGATAAGCTCAACGTCAGAAAATAAACAGCCCCCGCCCCGGCGTCAGCCGGGGCGGGAATTTAAGGATTCGCATGGCAGCCGGATCTGCCCGGACTGTGGAGGGGCGAAATGACGGAAATATCGCTATGTATTATGACCAGAGCGCTTTGCCATGAACTATATCAGGGCTGGGAAAATGATCCCGCGATCTATCGGGATATGGATTTATTTGCGCCCTACCGATATGACGCAAAAGCTGTCGATCGATATTTTGACGCCAGGCAGAGCCCGTCCCGCGTTCTGTTTGCGATCATGAAGGATGGCAAGCCGATCGGAGAGCTTCAATTAAAGCAGATCGATCCTGAAAGGAAAGCGTGTACCTTGAGCATTCATATGCAGAAGGATGCCGTGAAGGGGCATGGATATGGGACCTGTGCGGAACGGTTAGCCCTGGAGTACGCCTTTGAGGTTTTGGGAATGGCGGCGGTCAACGCGGACACGGTCTTGAAAAATACCCGCAGTCAGCACGTGCTGGAAAAAGTTGGATTTCAGTATGTAAAAGAAGCGGATGGCTTCAAATATTATCGCTTTGTGCGCGACAGGAGGACAGAAACATGAAAAAAGCCGTAAACTGGGTGCTGCTCATCGCGTTTGTCGTTTTTTGCCTCGATTGGGCCGTCCTTGGCGTGAAGCTGCTGGACGGGAGCTATGAGATTCAGGTGGAGGCGTTCATTGGGGCCGTTTGCTGGGCGGTCGTGATCGTATGTATTCTGCTTCGCCTCTTTTCCAGCAGATGCCCCCATTGCGGGAAACCAACCGACCCGACGGGAAATTACTGCCCCCATTGCGGGAAGAAACTGAATTGACAATCGCCCCGGTTTCTTTAGAAACCGGGGCGAACAGCTTGTCAGAAAAGCCTCGCAGAGTTTGCCGTCCGCAGACGGCAAATGGATTTCAATCATTTTTTGCCAGGGCGTGTACCTGGCAAAAAATACCTCTCAGGCTGAGAGTGTGCGAGCCGGGGACAATGTCCCCGGCGAGTGCGCGGTTCAGCCTGCGATCCCCTCCAAATGGGAGCCCAGCGAAGCGGGTCCCATTTGGGAGGCTGTCAAAAACGCTCGTTTTTGACAGCCTCAATCGCCCCGGTTTCCTTAGAAACCGGGGCGAAAACTTGGTTATTGGGGAGCGGCGGCTTTTGCCGTGATGGCTTTTCCGCCTTTGCGGATCAGCAGGCCAATTTCAAGCCCTGCCGGCAATAGAGAATGGGCGATAATAATCACGAGGATGCTGCCGCTGCCGCCCAGGGCCTCCAGAATCCCGTTGAGGAGCTCACTGAAGATCTCCTGGGGTATAAAGGCCACACTCACCACGTTACACATCACCAGGGACAAAGCGGTCCAGGCGGCCAGCACGATCACGGCCCCCACGGGCCCGGGGCGAAATTCTTCCGGCGCAAAGTATCCCATGGCCACCCAGAACGCGGCGTCCAGCAGGGCGTACACCGTCCATTGCAGGAATGAGGTCCCGTTGCCGCCGGCGGCAAACAGATCAAACCCGTTCAGAGCCCACTCGAAGAACAGAAACAGCACACCCATCAGCAGGCAGGACAGGATCTGGGCGATTAGCATCCAGAACACCAGCCCGAGGGAACGGGTGAGTCCCTTGGTGAAATTTCTGAAACCGGTTTTCATCGCTTTACAAAGCCCCCTTGGCTTATCAGCCCTTCAGCGCCTCCGCCACGGCCACCGCCACGGAGACCGTCGCGCCCACCATGGGGTTGTTGCCCATGCCCAGGAAGCCCATCATTTCCACGTGGGCGGGCACGGAGGAGGAGCCGGCGAACTGGGCGTCGGAGTGCATCCGGCCCATGGTGTCGGTCATGCCGTAGGAGGCGGGACCGGCGGCCATGTTGTCGGGATGCAGGGTCCGGCCGGTGCCGCCGCCGGAGGCCACGGAGAAGTACTTCTTGCCCTGCTCCACGCACTCCTTCTTGTAGGTGCCGGCCACGGGATGCTGGAACCGGGTGGGGTTGGTGGAGTTGCCGGTGATGGACACGTCCACGCCCTCGTGGTGCATAATGGCCACGCCCTCCCGGACGTCGTCGGCGCCGAAGCAGCGAACGGCGGCCCGCTCGCCGTCGGAGTACTTGTACTCCTTGACGATGTGCAGCTCGCCGGTGTAGTAGTCGAACTGGGTCTGCACATAGGTGAAGCCGTTGATCCGGCTGATGATCTGAGCGGCGTCCTTGCCCAGGCCGTTCAGGATGACCCGCAGGGGCTCCTTCCGGGCCTTGTTGGCGGAGCGTGCGATGCCGATAGCGCCTTCGGCGGCGGCAAAGGACTCGTGGCCGGCCAGGAAGGCGAAGCACTTGGTCTCGTCCCGCAGGAGCATGGCGCCCAGGTTGCCGTGGCCCAGGCCCACCTTCCGGTCCTCGGCCACGGAGCCGGGGATGCAGAAGGCCTGCAGGCCGATGCCAATGGCCTCGGCGGCCTCGGCGGCGTTCTTCACATTCTTCTTCAGGGCGATGGCCGCGCCCACGGTGTAGGCCCAGGCGGCGTCCTCGAAGCAGATGGGCTGGATATTCTTGGTGATGGTGTAAGGATCAAAGCCCTTGGCCTGGCAGATCTCCCGGCATTCCTCCACGCTGGAGATGCCGTACTGGGCCAGGACCCCGTTGATCTTGTCGATTTTCCGTTCGTAACCTTCAAACAAAGCCATGTCCGCGCCCTCCTCTTAGTCTTTCCGGGGGTCGATATACTTATGGGCGTTCTCAAAACGGCCATAGTGACCCTTCGCTTTTTCCAGAGCGACAGCGGCGTCGTCGCCCTTCTTGATAAAGTCCATCATCTTGCCCAGGTTGATGAATTCGTAGCCAATGATCAGGTCGTCCTCGTCCAGGGCGCAGCGGGTGACGTAGCCCTCCGCCATTTCCAGGTAACGGGGTCCCTTGAGCTTGGTGGCGAACATGGTGCCCACCTGGCTCCGCAGGCCCTTGCCCAGGTCCTCCAGGGAAGCGCCCACCGCCAGGCCGTCCTCGGAGAACGCGCTCTGGCTCCGGCCGTAGACGATCTGCAGGAACAGCTCCCGCATGGCGGTGTTGATGGCGTCGCACACCAGGTCGGTGTTCAGCGCCTCGAGAATGGTCTTGCCGATGAGGATCTCGGCGGCCATGGCGGCGGAGTGGGTCATGCCGGAGCAGCCGATGGTCTCCACCAGGGCCTCCTCAATGACGCCCTCCTTCACGTTCAGGGTCAGCTTGCAGCAGCCCTGCTGGGGAGCGCACCAGCCGATGCCGTGGGTAAAGCCGCTGATGTCGCTGATCTGCTTGGCCTGGACCCATTTGCCCTCCTCGGGAATGGGAGCGGGGCCGTGATACGCGCCCTTGGCGACGGGGCACATATGCTGAACTTCTGCGCTATAAATCATGGCATATTCCTTCCTTTCAAATTGGCGGAGCCGGCCGCCATTGGATTAACTACCCGGAAAATCCAAATTTTCCATCTGTTATTATACCCATACAGGGGAAGAATGTCAATAAAAATCATTGTCTGAGGTCCTTTACAAAGGAGATTTTATTCTCTGCTTTGAAATAGGCCGATCCGGTCACCAGCACCTGGGCCCCGCTCACCCGGCATACGGGCCCCGTGGTCAGGTCCACGCCGCCGTCCACCTCCAGCAGGCATCCGGGACAGATCAAATCCCGCCAGGCCCGGAGGGTTTGGAGCTTCTCCATCTGGCCGGCCATGAATTTTTGCCCGCCGAAGCCCGGCTCCACGGTCATCACCAGCACCAGGTCACATTCGGCCAAAAAGGGCCTCACCGCCTCCGCCGGGGTGCCGGGCCTCAGGGACAGCCCGCTTTTCTTCCCCAGCTCCCGGACGCGCCGCAGGGCGGCGAGGGTATTCTCCGGCTCGTCCGCCTCCACATGGATCGTCAGATAGTCCGCCCCGGCCCGGCAGAATTCCTCCACATAGCGCACAGGCCGGTCGATCATCAGATGAACATCCAGGGGCAGGGGAGAGATCTTCTTCAGCGCCCGGACCACGGGGATGCCAATGGTGATGTTTGGAACAAACAGCCCGTCCATCACGTCCACGTGGACCAAATCCGCCCCGTTGGCGGCGATGCCCCGGACGTCCCGTTCCAAATTGCCAAAATCCGCCGACAAAATCGACGGCGCGATCAGGGTCATAAGATCCCCTCCTTTTCCGATCTTTCCCCATGATAACACATCCGGCTGGGAATTGCAACGGGAAAAGCCGTATGTTTTCCCCGGGGGAGAGGCATACTATTTTCAAATCCAAAAGAAGGAGGAGACACAAATGGATTGCCATAACGCCAACAAGTGCATCGAATGCACCGTTCAGCAGTGCGCCAACCACTGCTCCGACGCCAATTTCTGCACCCTGGACCGGATCCTGGTGGGGACCCACGAGCTAAACCCCACCGTGGATCAGTGCACCGACTGCAAGTCCTTCCGTTTGAAGTAAGTCTGCCCCGCCGCCCCCAATCGGGGGCGGCAAAACGGGAGACCCTCTTGACAGCGGAGAAAATTGGGAGTATTCTTGTGTAAGAGCCGGGAGGCGGACACAATCCGTTGGGAAAAAATTCAAAAATCCTTTGACCAAAGTACATATTCTTGTCATATCCGCCTCCTATTATGTAAGCAGAAACAATCCGAAGGAGGAACATTCCATGGATACCTATGAAAATGAAAACATAGAGCCCGAGCGGTCCGAATCCACTCCTACCCCGGAGAGCGCCTGGGAGCCGGCGCCCCCGGTCTGGTCCCCGGAGCCTCAGCCGGACCCCGTTCCCGAAGCCCATGTCTCGGAAACGGCTTCCTTTGATCGCCCCCCCCAGGAGGCGGCCCCCATCCAGGACGCCGCCGCGCCGGACCCGGCCGCTGTGGACCAGGGACCCGCGCCCCGTCAGGAGCCCTTCTCCTATTACCAAGCGCCTACGGCCCCCGAGCCGCCCCACCCCGGCCCTGAGCCCCAGGCGGGTCCCGCGGCACAGCCCGATCCCTATTCCAGCGGCTATTATCAGGGCGCGGGCGTGGGCAGGAAGGAATCGCCTTTTGCCGACTCGCCCTACGTGATGTATCACCGCAGCGCCTACGAGCCGCCTGTTACTCCGCCTCCCATCACGCCGCCTCCCACCAGGAACGATCAGCCGCCCCGGGAGGGCCGCCCCAGGAAGAAGGGGCGGAAGGTCTGGAAGGGCGTGGTGGCCGCCGTGCTGGTGCTGGCTCTGGTGGGCTCGAGCTGCGGCATCACCGCTTTCGCCCTGAACAGCTATTGGACGGAGAAGACCAACAATCTGACGGAGAGCTTCAACCAGCGCTTTAACGCGCTGCAGGAGCAGTTGAATCACTCCGGCGGCAGCTATGTGCCCGGCACCACCGTGTCCAGCGAGGGCTTGACGCCCAGCCAGGTCTACGACATGAACTACCGCAGCGTGGTCTTTGTGGCCAGTCAGACCGCTGCCGACCGTTACGGCCAGATCGGCGTCAGCTCCGGCTCCGGCTTCATTTTTACGGAGAACGGCTATATCGTCACCAACTGCCATGTGGTTGAGGGCGGCAGCGCTTTCACCGTCACCACCTATGACGATGAGGAGTATGAGGCCCAGCTCATCGGCTACGACGAGAACAACGACGTGGCCCTGCTGAAGATCGAGGCCGAGGGACTGCCCGCCGTGACCATCGGCGACAGCGACGCTCTCAGCGTGGGCGATATGGTCACCGCCATCGGCAACCCCCTGGGCACCCTGACCTCCACCCAGACCGTGGGCTATGTCAGCGCCAAGGATCGGAGCGTCACCACCGATGGCTCCATCATCAACATGATCCAGACCGACGCCGCCATCAACTCCGGCAACTCCGGCGGACCGCTGTTCAATATGTATGGCGAAGTGGTGGGGATCACCTCCGCCAAGTATTCCGGCACCACCTCCAGCGGTGCCTCCATCGAGGGCATCAGCTTTGCCATCCCCATCAACGACGTTTTGGGCATGATCGAGGATCTGGCGGAATTCGGCTATATCAAGGGCGCGTACCTGGGCGTGACGGTTCGGAATATGGATTCCTCCGTGACCCAGTACGGCATCCCCGTGGGCGCTTACGTGGATTCCGTGGCCCCCGGCTACTGCGCCGAGAAGGCGGGCATCCAGGCCGGCGATGTGATCATCCGTCTGGGCGGCTATGACGTAGGAAGCATTACGGATCTGACCCGGGCCCTGCGGAAATATGAGGCCGGCGACACGGTCATCGTGGAGGTCTTCCGGGCCGGGCAGACCCAACAGATCTCCGTGGTCCTGGACGAGAGGCCCGCTGACCTTCAGCAGCCCACCCAGGAAACCGCGCCGACGCAGCCCCAGGATGACAGCGTTCTGGACGACTGGATCGACCGCTTCTTTGGCGGCGGCGGGAACTAAACAGATTCCTATATCAGGGCAGGGAGGACCATTCGGTCCGTCCCTGCCTTTTTTCTGGGTGGATATTGCGTTTTGGAAAAAGCTGTGTTATTTTATATAAGGAAGCGGGAATGTGCCGGCAAGCGCTGGGGCGGGTGAGAGATCGCCAGGAAAAGGGAGAAAGGGCCGCTTTTTTTCCTTCCCATTTCCGGCGGGAAGGCTCCGCTCTCCCGGACGCAGGAGCCAGGCATCAAAGGTTTCGAAGAAAATACGGATTGGGGGATGGGTTGGAATGGACAAAAAGCGAGTGCTGCTCGTGGACGGCTCCGAGGACTTTGCCGAAGCTGTGGCAGAGGTCCTGCGGGAGGAGTTTCAAGTCCAGATCTGCCATGAGGGCCGCGAGGCACTTCAATTGCTGGAAACCTACCGTCCCCATGTGATGGTCCTGGACCTGGTACTTCCGGGCAATGACGGCCTGAATCTCCTGGAGCTGGCGTCTCAGCGCGAGAGTTCGCCCGCCGTCCTCGTCGCGACTCGTGTTTGCAGCGACAACGCGACCAACACCTGCCAGCGGTTGGGCGCCGCCTGTGCGATGCAGAAGCCCTGGGAGCTGGGTGCGTTCAAACGCCAGGTCAAGGATCTGGCGAGCAGCCTGCCCGGTATGACGGGGGCCCGGGATCTGCGGGGGGAGCTCACGAATCTGCTGCTCCGGCTGCATATGCCCACCAAGCTGCGCGGATATCACTGCTGCCGCATGGCGGTCCAGGAGCTGCTTCTGGACCCAGACCAGTCCATCACCAAAGACCTCTATCCCCAGGTGGCGGAGATGGGCGGATGGACCGCCGCTCAGGTGGAGCGTTCCATCCGCACCGCCATCCAAGCGGCCTGGGAGCGCAGGGACGACGCCCTTTGGGGGCAGCTATTCCCCCGGGACCCCGACGGCCTGGTCCATCGCCCCACCAACGGCGAATTTTTGTCCCGTCTGGCGGAATATCTGCGCCATCCCGAGGGGACCCTCGGCAAGGAAGAACAGAAATAGATAAATTTAGAATCACCCGATTTTATAAAAATGTTTTCAATTGACCCTCTTCTTAGGGGAAATGGGAGGTATCTTTGGATTTTTCTGTAAAATACGACATATTGTGATTGACAAAAAAGGACACTCGTTATATAATAGACCTATCTTGATATGGAGGTGCATCGCCTTGGAACTGACAAAGAGTGAACTTGAGATCATGGACGTCCTTTGGGAAGCCGGCGAACCCCTTTCCCGCTCGGATCTTTTAGAACGGTCAGAGGTAAAAAACTGGAAGGATAGTTCTGTGCATATACTGCTGAACGGCCTGCTTCGCAAGGCCATTATTGAGGAAGTCGGCTTCGTAAAGCGGAGCAAGACCTACGGCCGGACCTTCCAGCCCACCATGAGCCGGGAGGCGTATTACGCCCAGGCGGTCTACGGCCACACTTATCGACCGGAATTGACGGGTCTGATCGCGGAGCTCCTGACCCAGCAGCACCCGGACGCGGCGACTCTGGAAAAGATCGACGAGCTGATCCAGAAGCAGATGGGAAAGTAAGGAAAAGAGGACCAGCCCTCAGGGGCTGGTCGTTTCCGTTTCTTCTTCGATTATCTGCATCAGTTTCCAGGGCTGTAAATTCATAGCCAGGGCGATGCGGTAGAAGGTCTCCAGGGTGGGCTTTCTCTCCCCCCGTTCAATGGCGCTCAAATGGGTCCGCCCGATGCCGGCCAGCCCGCTGACCAGCTCCTGGGACATTCCCTTCTTCTCTCGAACCCGCTGGATCGCTTGTCCAACGATTTTGGCATCCAACATAGCGGCACCTCCCTGCCGCTATTGTAAACGGAATTGAAAAAAATATTGAACACATATGTAGACAGCAGAATACAAATGTGTTATAATTTAGAAAAGCGCCAGTAAACAACAAAAAAACAAGGCGCTAGGGAGGAAATGTCATGTACAAAAATTCGGGAAAAACGCTTAAGAAGCTTGCGGTTGCAATTACAAGTATATTGATGGTAATAACTTTTATCATTGATGCCATTGTAATTATGACGATCATTTTACCAATGATAAGTAGAGGATATAATGCAACTGCTATCATTATGACACTGGTAATTGGAACGATTATCAGTTTAGTTTTGGCTTATCTAATTTCTCTTACGCTTCATGCCTTTGGCCAGTTGGTCGATGATGTTCATGCGATTCGCGGAAAACTTGAAAAGCGGAAAGATGAGAGTTCAGAACAGAATTATGCATTGCCGCCGCTGTGATGGGGGTGCAAAGTAATGGGGGAGAGGTTCTCGAGATTATACGAATTGCCAAAAATGCAATATGCCGTTGGTTCGCCGGTAATCATTGTGGCAGGTGCTCTGCTACGTGATAATGCGAATGGGAAACTACTGGGGCAATTAAAATTCAAAAGCATTTCCAGTAAACCCATTCGTGAGCTAGGTATTCAAGTTGTTGCACTTGATGAAAGCAATAATATGATTGATGAGCCAAGAACCTATCAATATACTGGAATTCAGATTGAAAGGAATCAGGAATTCGGAGAGAATGTTCCCATATTCTTGGAATGCAAGAGCGCACTTTCTATCAGCGTAGTCTGCAAGCAAATTGCTTTTTCTGATGGAACAAGTTACATATATCCCCCGGATGCGAACTGGAAATTGCTTCCGGAGCAAAAGAAACTTGACTCAGTGCTTGGCGAGCTTTCTTCTCAGTACAGGCGCGAAACGACAAATTTGTCTAGGTATATTCCCGTGGCTCAGGATGATTTATGGCTTTGTGCTTGCAGCGCGATAAACCATTGCAACGAAAGAAGTTGCAATAAATGCAAGCAGGACGTTAAGGCGCTTGTTACGGCACTGAACGTAAAAACACTGAAAGAGCACAAAGCAGCCTTTGACCAGGAGAAAGAAAGGGAAGATCAAAAGTACAAGAAATATTTTACTATTTTTGCTGTTATTTCTATTGTGATTGCGTTAATTGCTATTGTTGTGCCCATAGTTTCGTGGATTCTGCGCTAAACATCTGCCCCGCCGGGTTCCCGGCGGGGCGGTGGTTATTTAATCCTGATCCCAGTTGTGCCAGACGTTCTGGATGTCGTCGTCGTCCTCGAACAGGTCCAGCATCTTCTCCATGTTGGACTTGTCCTCCTCCTTTTCCAGCTTTTGGTAGTTCTGGGGGACCATTTCCAACTGGGCGGACTCGAATTGGTAGCCCTTGGCGGCCATGGCGTCGGCCACCGCGTTGAAATCGTCCGGAGTAGTATAGATCGTGAAGCAGTCCTCCTCCGGCTCGAAATCGTCGGCGCCGCAGTCCATGGCGTCCATCATCACCGTATCCTCGTCCAGGTCGCCATCCTCGTTGTCAATGACCAGCACGCCCTTCTGATCGAAGGACCAGGCCACGCAGCCCGTGGTGCCCATGTTGCCGCCGTACTTGTCAAAGTGGTGCCGCACGGCGCCGGCGGTACGGTTCCGGTTGTCGGTCATGGCCTCCACGATCACCGCCACGCCGCCGGGGCCATAGCCCTCGTAGGTGATGGTCTCGTAGCTTTCGGCGTTGCCGGAGCCGGCCGCCCGCTCCAGGACGCGCTTGATATTGTCGTTGGGCATATTGGCCGCCTTGGCCTTGGTGATGACGGTGGCCAGACGGGAATTGTTGGCCGGGTCGGCGCTGCCGCCCTCCTTCACCGCCACGATCATCTCCTTGGCGATCTTGGTGAACGCCGCCGCCCGCTTGGCGTCCTGAGCGCCCTTGGTCTTCTGAATGTTATGCCACTTGGAATGTCCGGACATATTTTCTCTTCCCTTCTATGAAACGGCAGTTGCCTTCAAAATGTTCAGTTTATTTTAGCACAGGTCGGTAGGAAAAATCAACCTTTTTCAGGCAAATTTCATGCAGTCGGCGTGAATTTCCGAAACCTTGACCTCGATCTCCGGGAACGCGGCCCGCAAATGCTCCGCCAAAACCTGGCAGACCGGGTTTTCCGTGTAAAAATGCCCCGCGTCGATCAGGTTCAGACCCAGCTCTTTGGCGCTCCAAAACTGGTTGTATTTCACATCGGCGGTGACAAAGGTGTCGCATCCGGCGTAGAAGACCTTCTCCAGCTCCGAGGCGCAGGACCCTCCGCCGACAGCCACATTGTGGACCGGCCTTCCAGAGTTAACATAACGCAGGCCAGGACAATTCAGCCGGTTTTTTACCTCCCCCAGGAACGTCTCAAGGCTCTGCCGGGGGACTTTTCCCATCCGCAGCAGGCCCCAGGGCCGGCCCGCGCCGTCCAGCCCGGCGGGGGAGAGGACCTCGACGCCGTCCAGCCCCAGCCGGACCGCCAGGGCGTCGTTGACGCCCCCCGGCGCGCAGTCTAAATTCGTGTGGGCGTTGATGGCGCTGATCCCATGCTCCGCCAGAAACAGGATCGCCCGCCCCACGGCATCGTCCTCCGTCACGGCGCTCACGGGACGGAAGATCAGGGGATGGTGGGTGACGATCAGCTCCGCTCCCCACGCTGCTGCCTCCCGGCACACGTCCAGGAAGGGGTCCAGAGCCACCAGGACCTTGGACACTGACTTGCTCCGGCTGCCCAAGAGCAGCCCCACGTTGTCCCAGTCTTCCTTCATCGACGGCGGGGCCAGGGACTCGATCTGTACCAAAATATCAGCGACGGTTGGCATCTATTTTCGCCTCCATAGAGATCACTTCGTCCAAAACACTTCGAAATTCCTCATATTTTTCCCCGCCGGACCGGGCAAGGCCCGCGACGGTGGTTTCCAGCCCCTCCCGGACCCGCCGATAGAAGCCGGGCAAAAGGGGGCTGCCGCTCTCCAAAAGAGCGGGGGAGAGGTAGCACTGTCCCGGCGTCAGCGCCGGCCCAGGCAGGGGCAGGACCTCCATCACGGGATAATAAAATTTCCCATCCTTTGCCAGTGTTTCCCGCCGAATGGTGCAGCCGTTCCGGCTGAGCCACCGCCGCAGCTCCGGCCGCCGGGACTGGCACTGGAGGATCAGCCGGTACTTTGGCTCCAGAAGCCAGGGCGAGGCGGTGAGGATGTGGATGATGGTGTCGGCCCCCATGCCGGCGCAGACCAGGGTGTCAAAGGACCGGGGCAGATTTCTGGCCCCGTCGGATAAGTAAAAGGCCATTTTCTCCCGGACGCCGAACTTCTCCGCGTTTCGGACCGCCGAGAGAAGGGGCTCCCGGTGAATGTCCGAGGCAATGACGAACTCCGCCTTTCCGGTCAAAAGCAGGTGGATCCCCAGATACCCGTGGTCCGTGCCCACGTCCGCCACCCGGTCCCCATAGTTAACATAATCACAGCAGGTCAGGAGCCGCTCCGAAAGCTTCATGGTTCCCCTCCCGAAAAAAGAACTTGGCCGCCCCCGCCGGGGCGGCCAGGATGTCAGGCGTTTGCTTCTTCCGTGGTTTCCAGGAAATGGTTTAGTTGAGTCAGGAAGCTGTCGCAGTCGATGCCGTGGACCATGCAGGCTTCCTCCACGGTCTCCCCCCGGGAGGAGGGGCAGCCAAGACAGTGCATCCCGATGGCAAAGAACAACGGCGCGCTCTGGGGCGCGATGTCCAGAATGTCTCCAATAATGGTTTCCTTTTCAATTTTAACAGCCATAATTCGACCTCCTATTTGGAATCTCCTCCTATTATACCCCCAACCGCTCTAAAAAACAAGAGGGACTTTTGAAAAAAGGGCTTGACAACGGAGGAAAACGCGGTAGAATAGAGAGGAACTGCATACAGGCCTTATCAAGAGTGGTGGAGGGAACGGCCCTGTGAAGCCCGGCAACCTGTCAGAGCGATGTGGTGCCAAATCCGGCGGCAACGAGAGATGAGGATTCGATAGAGACGCGCATCGAATCTTCGGTGTGCGGTTTTTTTATCGAAAGGAGCGGTAAACAATTGGAAAAACGTCTTTTTACCTCGGAATGTGTCACCTGCGGCCACCCGGACAAGGTGGCGGACGCCATTTCCGACGCCATTCTGGACGCCTGCATCGCCCAGGACCCGGCCTCCCGGGTGGCCTGCGAGACCATGGTGACCACCGATTTCTGCGTCATCTGCGGGGAGATCACCACGACTGCCCAGGTGGACTATGCCCAGGTAGCCCGGGACACCATTCGTTCCATCGGCTACACCCACCCCGAGGATGGCTTCTGCGCCGACACGGTGGAGATTTTATGTAAACTACATACCCAGTCCGCCGACATTGCCCTGGGCACCAACGACGCCGTTGGCGGGGCGGGGGACCAGGGCATGATGTTCGGCGGCGCCTGCGCCCAGACTCCGGAGCGAATGCCCCTGCCCGTGGCCCTGGCCCGGACCCTGGCGAACAATCTGACGGCCTGCGTCCGTTCCACTCCCGACCTCCGTCCCGACGGCAAGACCCAGGTCACCGTGGAGTTTGACGAGGACAACAATGTCGTCGGCGTGGACACCGTGGTGGTGTCTGTGATGCACAGCCGGGAGTGCCCCATTTCCCGGGTGCGGAGCCTGGTCCGGGAGCAGGTCATTGCCCCGTCCCTGGCGGCCTATGGCTTCTCGGTGGACAAGGTGTCCCATATCTACATCAACCCCACGGGCCAATTCATCATCGGCGGCCCCAATGGGGACACGGGCCTGACGGGCCGGAAGATCATCGTGGATACCTACGGCGGCTACTTTTCCCACGGCGGCGGGGCCTTCTCTGGGAAGGACCCCACCAAGGTGGACCGCAGCGCCGCCTACATGGCCCGCTACATGGCCAAAAACCTGGTGGCCGCCGGCCTGGCTACCCAGGTCCAGGTCCAGCTTGCCTACGCCATTGGCGTCGCGGAGCCGGTATCCGTCCGGGTGGACAGCTTCGGCACCGGGAGGATCCCCGACGAGGCCATGACGGAGCTTCTCAGGAAGCACTGTGATCTGACCCCCGGCGGCATCATCCGCAAGCTGGGTCTGCGGCGTCCCATCTACGCCGACACCGCCTCCCGCGGCCATTTTGGCATCCCCGGCCGCCCCTGGGAGGAGACGGACCTGGCGGAAAAGCTGCGCTCCGCCCTCAACTAAGATCCCAACCCGCCGGGTTTGCGGGCTGGTCATAAAACAGTATGTTGTTTGCGCTTGTCTTTAGGACGGACAAGGACAGCGGATAGGAACGCTCTGGACGAGGACAAATCGCCGGGGCGTTTTCTATTCAATGTGGACGGAGATTTAAGGAGAAAAATTCGATCAACCGTCTTAACGGACAGTAGATTTCTTCACATTTGGGTGGTATAATATCAAATGTCGGGGACGACTGCCCGGCAAATCTTAGGCTATGGAGGAACCGGGTATGTTAAAAACCGAAAGACTGATTCTTGCGCCGTTTGATATGAAATATTTACAAGATTATTTTAACGGTTTCAATGAAGAAATAACAAAATTCCAGTGGCCTGACCCATTTGAAAATATTGATGACGCGAGAAATATGCTTCAAGACTTTCTAAGCGAAATGGAGCAAGGCGAGACTTTGTTTTTCTCTATTCTTTCAAATCGAGGCGAGTTTCTTGGGAGCGTTGAGATTCATGGGTTTACTGGCGAATGTCCTGAATTGGGTGTTTGGATAATAGCTTCGGAGCAGAACAAAGGTTACGCATACGAAGCTCTATGCGCAGCTCTTAACTATACAAGCTCCCAATATGGCAAGTATGAATTTTTCTACGAAGCAGACATCCGAAATGAAGCAAGCATTAAGCTACTACATAAGTTTGAAAATGATTACGAAATCATTGAACAGGAACCAGAGCGATTAACTACCGATTCGGGCAAGGAACTGGAATTACAAGGACACATCATTAAGGCAAAAATCAATTAGTCGAATAGGTTGCAAAACCCTTTAGGAACTAAAGGGCGCACTTCTATACATAGGTCTGGCGACCATGTATCGTGCGCTCTGCAAGGCTTCCTCTCTGACGGCAGAAAGCCGCCGTCAGAGAGGTTTCGTCGCTTCGCGACCTCAAGGGGGCTACCCCCTTGTGACCGAAGGGAATCCCACTTGGGACGCCGCGAAAGCGGCTATCCCCAGTGTACTTGCCGAACAGAAAAATGCGCTTCGCGGCTTTATCTGTTCAACAAGTCTGAAATGGAATTTCAAATTTAGTGAGGTGACGAATATGCAGATAGAGACATCAAGAATGTATGTCAGGGATTTTACTCCAAACGATATAAATGATTTACATGAAATTTTCGGCGACAGCGAAA
>CANQQO010000028.1 GCA_947625965.1 uncultured Oscillospiraceae bacterium | reverse complement strand
TTTCCTCCATGCTCAACCCTAAATTTACATTCGGGGCCAGGTGTGCTTCATCTGACCCCAACTTTTATTATAGAACCAAAAATGATTGAAATCGATTTGCCGTCTGCGGACGGCAAACTCTGCGAGGCTTTTTGACAAACTGGTTTGCCCGTCCATTTCTGGACGGGCAAATAGATTTTTTACACAAGAAATCTGTCCAAGGGCTTTATTCCAGCAGCGCCCCGGCGGAGGAAATGGGCCGCAGGACCCCGTATTCGTTGTAACGGGTGTCGTTTGTCTCCGTCAGGAAGACCAAATTGATGGCGGTATCCGCCACGCCGGAGAGCTGGGCCTGGGCGGCGGCGTCCGCCGCGGCCACATTTTCCAGATATACCCGGGTCCGGCCTGTCGGCAAAGTGAAGCGCCCAGGGGTGGTGACGAAGGACACCGCGAAGGTGGTGGTGGCGCAGGAGGAGACCAGCGTCGCCGCCGCCTCCGACAGGGCTTGGGCCCGGTCGCCGTCAAAGAGGATGTCGTCGGTGTCCGGAAAGCGGAACTCGGTGAACACCACCTCGTCGAAGCCCAGCCCCTTGAGCTCCGAGACGACCTGCATCAGGTAGGTGATGGTGCCGCTCTTGGTGGGATCGAACCAGTAGCAGCTTTCGTCGTCCTGCCACAGGTAGCCGCCGCTGGACACGGGCAGACCGTTGATGGTGTGCTCATTCTGCACCAGATATTCATAGTCCCGGAAAGCGGGGACCCGGGCGATGGCGTAGAGGTCCCGATCCCGCATGAGCTGGATCAGCTCGTCCACCGCCGCCGCGCTCACACTCGAGGAGGTGGGCCCCAGACCGGAATCGTAGTAAAACCGTCCCGTGATGCTCTTCACGTCCAGCATCACCGGCGTCCCAGCGGGGAAGGACTCCAATTGCCGCCGGATGTCGCTGAGGTCCGAGGACAGGGCCTCGCCGTCGATGTAGAAGCCCACCAACTGGACCAAATCGGTGCTGGTGTTGATGGCGTCCTCTCCCTCGTTATAGTAAATGGAAATGGATTCCAGAGGCTCCGGAGGCACTGCCAGTTGGCCCCCGTCGGGGTCCCAGGTCAGGGAAAAGTCCAGCTTCGCGCCCTCGTCGGAGTAGACCACGTACCGCTCCAGCCAGATAAGCCACACCATCCATGCCAGCGCCGCCACCAGGGCCAGAAGCATCCCAACGATCAAAACGCCCCGGAGAAATCTTCTAGTACGGTAGGAAAGATTCATTCGATCCTCCTTTTCACGGTGAGACACCGCCACTCCTCCCGCTCCCGCCGGGAGGCAACGGCAAGGCCCGCCCTCTCCAGGGCGGCGGTCACCTGCTCCAGGCGGCTGTCCAGGATCCCGGAGCAGACCGCCACGGCGTCTCCGCGGAGCAGCCTGGGCAGCAGGGGGGCCAGGGCGATGATCACGTCCGCCACGATGTTGACGAAGACCGCGTCCCAGACTTGCGAGGCCAAGGAGCTTTGCAGCGCCCGGTCCTCCACGACGTTGCCGGTGCCAAAGGTCAGTTGAGGCGGGGCAAAGCCGTTTCGCTCCCCGTTTTCCCGGCCCGCGTCCTGGGCCTTGGGGTCAATGTCGATGCCCAGGGCCGAGGCGGCCCCCAGCCGCAGAGCGGCGATGGACAATATCCCGCTGCCGCTGCCCAGGTCCAGGCACCTGGCGCCCTTCAGGGGCAGGTCCTCCAGGGCCTCCATGGCCATTTGGGTGGAGGGGTGGGCCCCGGTGCCGAAGGTCAGTCCCGGGTCCAGGATCACCGGCAGCCGCCCTTGAGGTGCCTGGTCTTCCAGCCAGTAGGGGAGGACCAGGAACCGCCGGCCCACTTCCAGAGGCGGATAGCTGGCTTGCCAACTATTTTCCCAGTCCGTGTCCGGCAAAAGGGTCTTGGTGAAATGGAAACCTTCGGCCGCCGCAAGCGCCTCCAAGCGGGCCAGGGAGGGCGTATCCGTGTCTTCCAGGTACAGCCGGATCCGGCACAGCCCTTCCAGGGACTTGGCCAGCACCGGGTCGATATAGTCCCAGCAGGCCCGATTTTCCTCCAAAAAGCCCTCCAGCTCCGCCTGGTCCTCGATCAAAAGCTGATCGAAGCCGGCGGCGGTGAGCTTTCCCGCCAGGGACTCGACGGTATCCGGTTTTGCGTTCACAGCGATCTCCAGCCAGGCCATGGCCCATCCTCCCCAAATCGATCCAAGCTCCGGGCGAACCCCGCCCGGCAGTTTCCATTGTAGCGCAAAACCGGGAAAATGACAACCAAGAAACTGTGAATTTTTTCGGAATGGTCTAGCATTTTTTGGGATCATAGGGTATAATAGACCCAATTCCACCAAAGGGGGCACCGCGATGAATACCGGCGTCTATTCCACCATCTTTTTTCCCCTCCTGGGCCTGGAATGGGACCCGGCAAGGGGCTTCTCCATCGGCCCGCTCTATATCCATTTCTACGGGCTGATCATTGCCACAGGTCTGGTCCTGGCGATCCTCTACGGCTGTCGGCGTAGCAGGGAATTCGGCATCCGGGAGGACGACCTGACCGACGGGGTCCTGTGGGTGACCCCCTTCGCCATCATCTGCGCCCGGGCCTACTACTGCGTCTTCGCCTGGCACGAGTTCGCGGCGGATCCCATTTCCGTGCTATACATCTGGCGGGGCGGCATCGCCATCTACGGCGGCGTGCTGGGCGCCATTCTGGGGACGGCGGTGTTTTGCCGCGTGAAGAGGCTCTCCATTCCCGCCACGCTGGACCTGCTGGCCCTGGGCTTTCTCATCGGCCAGGCCATGGGCCGCTGGGGCAATTTCTTCAACCGGGAGGCCTTTGGGGCCAGCACCGACGTGCCCTGGCGGATGGGGCTGTTCAACACCACCACGGGGCAGTATGAGTTTTACCACCCCACCTTCCTGTATGAGTCCGTCTGGAATCTGGCGGGGTTTCTGCTGCTCCACTTCCTGTCCAAGCGCAGGAAATATGACGGCCAGATCGCCCTGGGCTACTGCGCCTGGTATGGCCTTGGCCGGGCCTTCATCGAGGGCCTGCGGATGGACAGCCTGTACTGGGGTCCCTTCCGGGTCAGCCAGGTTTTGGCGGCGGTGAGCTGCCTGGCGGCATCGGTCATCTTGGTATGGCAGGCGTTCCGGCCCCACGACCCGGCAAAGCTGTTTGTGAACCGGGCAGCCGCCCGGGAGAAGGAGGAAGGGCCCGAAGCCGCCCCGGAGGCAGCGCCCGAGGAATCTACCGAGGCGCCTGCGGACGATCAGGACGAGGGCGGCGCGGAGGAGAAGCCTGAGTCCCAAGCGCCAGAGGAAGAATAAACGAGAGAGCTTGTTTTGACTGTGGTTTTTCCGAAATTGGCCTCTGAAAAATAAAAATTCGGCCGAAAAACAGGAAATATCCCTGCTTTCCGGCCGGTATTTATCTACATTTTTTGAAAAAAGCAGTTTTACGGCGGCCCCGTTTCGCTTATTCCAGCATCCTCAGCAGGCGGCGCATTTGCCGGATCCCCGCCCGCTGACTCACGATGATCCGCCGCAAAATGGGCTTTAACCGGGGACAGACGCAGTACCGCAGGGCGTTTTCACACATCTCTACCGCCCCCTGATGATGGGGGATCATCTCACGGATGAAGTTGGCGTTGACGCAGTTGGTCTGACAGGCCCGGCGCATCTTGCAGAACATCTCCTGGGTGATGCGGTCAAATTGCCATGCGTAGAGCTCCAGATCCTGCCGGGAATTCTCCGGCCCTTTGCAGCACGCCAGGGCTTTTTCCATGGCGGCGATGCTCCGGGTCTGTTCCCGGATAATGTTCTGCGCCACCCGGCGCAGGGGGCACCAGTTGGAATGGACCAGCAGATTCCGGCTCATTTCAATGGCGGCCCGGTGATGGGGGATCATTTGACGGATAAAATTCTCCGTGATGCTGTTCCCGGTGGGGGCCTGGGTCATGCCCTGGATCATTTCCTCCAATATCGTATGGTAGCGGCACAGATAGTCCTTTGTGCCCTCGTAAAACATTCTTGTCATGGTGTTCCCTCCCTGGGCCATTGTATGCGGAGAAGGGGGAGGGGTGCGGATTTTTCGGGGATATCTTGACGATTTCCAGGAGTGGGTTTATAATATACCCACGATTTGCTGAAAGGAGGCAGCTTCTATGCCCAGCCGTTGCGATCGTAACGAAGCCATTTCTCAGCTCGTCGCCCACGCCCTGCGGACGGGGCTGATCGAGGAGGGGGAGCAGACTTGGGCCGTCAACGTCCTTTTGGAGGCGCTCAAGCTGGACAGCTACACGGACCCCGGCAAGACCTGGGGCAAGATCGATCTGGCCGCCGTTCTGGACGCCCTGACCGACGACGCCTATGCCCGGGGCGTGCTGGCGGAAAATTCCATCGTCTACCGGGACCTGTTCGACACCTCCCTCATGGGCCGCCTCACACCAAGACCCGCCCAGGTGGCGGAGAAATTCCGCGCTCTCTATGCCCAAAGTCCCAGAGCGGCCACGGACTGGTACTATCGATTCTGCCAGGACACCAACTACATCCGCCGGGACCGGATCGCCCGGGACGTGAAGTGGGTGGCCCCCACGCCTTACGGGGACCTGGACATCACCATCAACCTATCCAAGCCGGAGAAGGACCCCAAGGCCATCGCCGCCGCCAGGAATTTGCCGGCCGCCGCCTACCCCAGGTGTCAGCTCTGCCGGGAGAACGAGGGCTACGCCGGCCGGGTCAACCATCCCGCCCGCCAGAATCACCGCCCGGTGCCCATCACCATCAACGGCTCCCCCTGGTTTTTGCAGTACAGCCCCTACGTCTATTACAATGAGCACTGCATCTGCTTCAACCGGGAGCACACCCCCATGCGGATCGACCGGGCCTGCTTTGCCAAGCTCCTGGACTTCGTGGGCCAATTCCCCCACTATTTTGTGGGGAGCAACGCGGACCTGCCCATCGTGGGCGGCTCCATCCTGGCCCACGACCACTTCCAGGGCGGGCACTACACGTTCCCCATGGAGCGGGCCCCCATTGAGACGCCGGTGACCTTCGCGGCGTATCCACAGATCCGGGCGGGCATTGTAAAGTGGCCCATGTCGGTGCTGCGGCTCACCGGACCGGACCCGGAGGACCTGACGGTCCTAGCGGACCGGGTTCTCACCGCCTGGCGGGGCTATACCGACGAGGCGGCGTTCCTTTACGCCGAAACCGACGGCGAACCCCACAACACCATCACGCCCATCGCCCGCCGCCGTGGGACGGACTATGAGCTGGACCTGGTCCTTCGGAACAACATCACCACGCCGGAGCACCCCCTGGGGGTCTACCATCCCCACGCGGAGCTGCACCACATCAAGAAGGAGAACATCGGCCTCATCGAAGTTATGGGTCTGGCGGTCCTGCCCGCCCGGCTGAAAACCGAGCTGGCGGCGGTGGCGGAGGCCCTGGCGGCAGGGGCGGACCTTCGCGGGGACGAGCTGACGGAAAAGCACGCCCCCTGGGCCGAGGGCTTCCGGGAAAAGTACGTCATTACCCCGGAGAACGCGCTGGACATTGTCCAAAAGGAGACGGGCCTCGTCTTTGCCCAGGTTTTGGAACACGCGGGAGTCTACAAGCGGACGGCGGCGGGCAAGGCGGCTTTTCTACGATTCCTGGCGGCTGTCAACGGCCAATAAAGAAAAAGCGGCTGCCTGTCCTTCTGGACAGGCAGCTTCGCTTATGGATCGACGACAGCTTGTCAAAAAAGCTTTTCCGAGTTTGCCGTCCGCAGACGGCAAACCCATTTCGGTCATTTTTTGCCAGGGCGTGTACCTGGCAAAAAATACCTTACAGGCTGAGAGTGTGCGAGCTGTGCGCCTCCGGCGTACAGCGAGTGCGCGGGTCAGCCTGCAATCCCCTCCAAATGGGAGCCCAGCGAAGCGGGTCCCATTTGGGAAGTAGTTTACATGGTCACGGTGAGGAATTTCAGAACGAACAGGGCAGCGATGACCGTCACGGGAATGTCCTTCTTCTCAAACTTGCCGGAGCACAGGGTGATGACCACATAGGCAATGGCGCCGATGCCGATGCCGTTGGAGATGGAGTAGGTCATGGGCATCATGATGAGGGCAAGGAACGCGGGGACGGCGCTGCGGACGTCCTCCATGTCCACCTTGGCGAAGCCCTTGAGCATCAGCACGCCCACGTAGATCAAGGCGGGGGCGGTGGCGCAGGAGGGGACCAGGGAGGCCAGGGGGCTGAGGAACAGGCACACGCCGAAGCAGACGGCCACCACCAGGGAGGTCAAGCCGGTCCGGCCGCCGGCGGCCACGCCGGAGGCGGATTCCACGAAGGTGGTGCAGGTGGAGGTGCCGCAGACGGCGCCGGCAACGGTGGCAATGGCGTCGCTGGTCATGCACTCGTTGACGCGGATGGGGTCGCCGTTCTCATCGAGCATATTGGCCTGGGAGGCGGCGCCATAGAGGGTGCCGATGGTGTCGAACATATCCACCAGGCAGAAGGTGACGATCAGCATCAGGGCGGAGAAGAAGCCGCCGATGGCGGGTCCGGCAAAGGCGTCGGCCCAGGCGGCGGAATGGAACACGCCGGTGATGCCGATCGTGCCGAAGTCGGCAAAGGTCTGGCCGATCTGGGCCAGGTCAAAGGTGGGGGCGGTGCCGGTGGTGATATAGTAGAGCACGGTGATGGCGGCGATGCTGATCAGCACGGAGCCCTTCACGTGGTACTTTTCCAGCACGGCGATGAGCAGCAGGCCCAGCAGCGCCAGCAGGGCGGGGACGACCGTGAGGAACTGCCCCCCGGCGATGGCGCCGTGGATATCGACGAACTGAAGGAGCGTGTACTGGTTGGCCTGCAAAATGCCGGCGTTCTGGAAGCCCAGGAAGGCGATGAACAGGCCGATGCCGGCGGGGATGGCCTTTTTCAGGCAGTCGGGCAGGGCCTTGGCGATCTTCGCCCGGAGGCCGGAGATGGACAGGACCATGAAGATGAGGCCGGAGACCAGGATGATGACCAGACCGGACTGATAGCCCCGGATCAACCCCTCGCTTCCGTCGCCTGCGATGACGTGGGGCAGGAGGAAGGACACGAAGAAGAAGGAGTTGAGGCCCATGCCGCAGGCCTGGGCGAAGGGCATTTTCGCGTACAGGGACATGAGCAGGGTGCCGATCACCGCCGCCAGGATGGAGGCGATGTAGACCGCGTTCCAGATCTGCTGGAATGCCGGGTCGGTGCCAGGGGCCTGGTTGCTGAAGCTGACGATCTGGTTCGGGTTGGTGACTACGATGTACGCCATCGCGAAGAAGGTGGTAAGACCCGCGACGATCTCGGTACGCACATTGGAGCCCCGCTCCGAAATTTTGAAGAACTTGTCCAAGATTTTCACGCTCCCGGCGGTAAAATTTTGGCGGCCGGAAGGTCCTTCCGGTTCCAGTAGCAGTATACCGCGCGGCTGGGAAAAATGCAAGAGGAAATGGCCCATTCGGTCATATTTTGTTCATATTTGCCGGAGAAGGCGGTTTTTAGCCCCCATTTTTTGGCAGATTCCTTTTTGGAGAATGCGGCGGGGCGGGAAGTACCGATCGATACTCCCGCCCCGCGTTATTATCCGATTTCGCCCGACAGCTTCTCCGCCACGACCGCCATTTGGGCCGGAGTCGGCTCCCAGGAAAAATGGATCTCGATCAATTTGTTTTTGTAACACAGCAGATACGTGTTGAGATACCCGTCCCAGTTGAGGCGGTAGGCTTCCTTCGCCCGCCAGGGGGACGGATCGGTCGGGTCGTAGTGTTCCAATTCGCTTTTTTCCCGCAGAAGGCTGTTTTTGCAGAGATCGTAGAGCAGCGGCAGCCTGACCTCCGTAATGGTGTAACGCAGGTCGGGCATTTCGGAAGCGTGCTCCGCATCGAGGCGCGGATGCTGCCACATCTCGAATTGCCCCAGCAGGGGCGTGGAGCCGCCGCTTCTTTGCCGGATATACCCGTCATAGCGGACGTCCAGCAGGTCTTCCACCGTCAGGGGCAGTGCGTCCTGATAGACGGTGAAGACAGTGCCCTGGTACTCGTAGGTCTCCCGCTCCGGCGCAAGGGCTCCGCTTTGGACAGCGCGAAGGACAAGGAACACGGTCCCGCCCACCAGGGCGAAGGACAAGACAAAAATGGTCAGGTAAGTCACCGCCCGGTTCACGGTCCTGGGCGCCCGGACGCGCTTGAGCAGCGCAGTCACGCCAGCGGCGAAGAATCCCACCCCGACCAGGCACAGGGCCATGAGAAATACGCCCGCCCCCAGGATCGGTTCGCCCGGCAGGACGACGGTGATGAGCCAGGAGGCGAATAGGATCAGCGCGGCGGCCAAGAGGAGCTTCTGGGTCAGGGTGCGGCCGTGGCTCTCCGGCAGCACGCCCCGCGCCGCCGCGTTCAGCGCCTTTTTACGCCAGCGGAAATAACCGCACAGCTCCGTGACGCAGAGAATGACCAGCAAGAGCAGCGCGAAGATAGTGTACAGCTCCGTGCCGCTGGCAAGGAGCCCGATCCAGTCTCCGACGAACAGCCGGTAGACGAACAGGGCGCAGTCCAGAATGGCCACCAGAAGCAGGAAGAAGTATCCGGGCAGGTAGCTTTTTTTCGCCGCCGCGTGGATGGTCTCCACCTCCAGCGCTGGGTCGGTCTCGATGGGGATGGGATCCGCCTCTTCGTTATAGAAGATCTGCATCTGGGCCGACGTGGCGGCCAGAACCCAGCCGGTGTGCTCGCAGAAGGTGTGAAACTCTCTTTGTGCTTCCGTTGGCGCGGGGTCAAACGCGGACGCCTTGGGATAGTAGCAGACGGAGAAGGTCAGCTTTTTCGGCGTTATCCGCCGGTAGATCCATCCGAAGTTGGAGATCCTCTCCAACAGCCAGCCTTCCTCCGCCATTTTGGCCAGATGCCGGGCAATGCCGGTGTAGTCAAAGAAGGGAAAGGCTTCCAATCTGCGCTTTTTGTCTTTCATTTCGGTTCCTCCTCTCCGAAAACGGCGCGGTAGTCCGAGACTTGGGCGCGGATGCGCGCGTACTCCCTGGCGAGGGCCTCTCTCCCCGCGTCGGTCAGGAGATAGCTGCGCCGGCGGCCTTCCACCTTTGTCTCCCGGATCATTCCGGCCTCCAAAAACTGGTCCAGCAGCGTATAAAGGGTGCCGGAACCGATGCTGACCCGCCGGTTTGTCATGGCCGGGACCTTGTCTAGAATGTCCATTCCGCAGCACTCGTTCTTTAGGCACAGCAGCGTGTAGAACATCTGCTCCGTCAGCGTCTGAAATTTTAATCGCGGCATTGCCTCGCCTCCTATTCTCGATAATCGAGGTTTCTGTCTCCATTATATTCTCGAATATCGAGAATGTCAAGCTTTTTTTCAAGACCGCGCAAAAAAAGCCCCCTCCGACCGTTTCCGGCCGAAGGGGGAGGCTCTGAGGAGCTGGTTTATTCGCTCTTCATCCATCTGCTGGCGGCGAAGATCACTCCGGCCAGCAGCAGGAGGGTGATGGGGGTCGCGGCCATCGCCACGGGGCTGCCGGTGAAGTATCCGATCAGTCCGGCGAGGAGATACCCGGCGGCGCAGACGGCGGCGCAGGTCATGGCGTAGGGGAGCTGGGTCGCGACGTGGTTGACATGATTGGAGTGGGCCCCGGCGGAGGCCATGATCGTCGTGTCGGAGATGGGGGAGCAGTGATCCCCGCAGACCGCCCCGGAGAGGCAGGCCGCGATGGCAATGACCAGCATCTCATAGGAATCGGCAAAGACGTTGCACACGATGGGGATCAGGATCGAGAAGGTCCCCCAGCTCGTTCCGGTGGAGAACGACAGAAACACAGCCACGACAAAGATGATGGCGGGCAGGAAGATCTGGAAGGCCCCGGCGGAGGCGGCGACGAGGTCGCGGATGTAAACGTCCGCGCCCAGGAGCCCGGTCATGCCGGAGAGGTTCCAGGCCATGATGAGGATGATCATGGGGGCGCACATGGAGCGGAAACCGGCGGCGAAGCACTCCATGAACTCGGAAAGGGACAGGACGCCCCGCCACATATAGAGGAAGAAGGTGAAGATGATCGCGACGACGCTTCCAAAGACCAGGCCCATGGCGGAATTGGAGTCCGCGAAGGCGTCGATGAAGCCGACGCCGTCAAAGAAGCCGCCGGTGTAGACGATGCCGATGATGCAGGAGACGATCAGAACGGCGACAGGGAGCACCAGGTCCGCGACCGAGCCCTTCTCCGAGGGGATCTCGTTGTCGGCGTCGGAAAAGGGTCTGTCCGGCGTGGTGAAGAGGTCCCCCGCCATGGCGTTTTTCTCATGGGTCTTCATGGGACCGTAGTCCAGCTTCAGCGTGACGATCATGACCATCATCAGGATGGTCCCCAGGGAGTAGAGGTTGTAGGGGATCGTCCGCAGGAACATTTCAAAGCCGTTGATCCCGGACTCCGGCGGGACGGAATAGGTAACGGCCGCCGCCCAGCTTGAGATCGGCGCGATGATGCAGATCGGCGCGGCCGTGGCGTCGATCAGATAGGCGAGCTTTGCCCGGGACACGCCGTGGCGGTCCGTCACGGGGCGGATGACGGAGCCGACGGTCATGCAGTTGAATCCGTCATCAACGAAGATGAGGACGCCGAGCAGGATCGTCGCGAGCTGGGCGCCGACCCGGGACTTGATATGCTTCGAAGCCCAGCGCCCAAACGCCGCCGAGCCGCCGGCCTTGTTCATCAGCGCCACCATCGTCCCCAGCAGGGCGACGAAGACCAGGATGCTGGCGTTCTGGAGCGTCGCGATGTTGGTCACAAAGCCGCCGCTCTCGCTGTACAGGATCGTGTTGAGGGCGAGCTCCAGATTTCCGTTCGCGTACAGGAGTCCGCCGATGAGGATGCCGATGAAGAGGGAAAAATAGACTTCCTTCGTGATCAGCGCCAGCGTGATGGCCGTCACCGGCGGCAGCAGGGCCCACGCGCTCCGATATCCGAAGGCTTGGTATCCCTCGCCCGCCTCCGAGGGCGTGCCGAAAGAGACAAAGACGAGGGCGACGATGGCCGCCAGCGCCAAAAGAAGCGGCAGATACCGCCTGATCTTCGACTTTTGCATGATCCATCCTCCTTGGCGGGATTTTAGATTTATTATAAACCGATGGGGCCTTTTCGTCAATCCTGAGTTTTTCTCCTGGGGTTTCATAATATGTCGCCGGGAGCCCCAAAAGTACAAAACCCCCTCCGGCGATGGTCAGAGGGGATATTCATACTCAAAGGAGGCTCGGTCGGTGACGAAGTCGAACACCGTCTTCCCGCCGATCTCAAACCGATAGGCCCCCTTGCAGGCGGCGCTTTCGTGGATCGTCCTCGCCATTTTTCCGTTCACCGGCGCGTTCAGCGGATGGGGCTTTTTCTCGATCAGCCGCGCGGTAAAACGCTTGTCGCCCTGCTGGACCGTGACCGCTTGGTCGCCGATTTTAACAGCTCTCGCGCCGAGGTAGGTGGCGAGCCGGTGTTCCTGACCCTTCCACAAGATCACGCCGATGATGCCCGTAAAGCGCAGTCCAAGCATGGGGATGTCCGCCGCGCTCAGCATCAGGGAACCGCCTTCCAAATGGCACTGTGTCCAGAGATATTCCCTGGGAAAAGAACGGCCCCGGTCGCCCTCGAGATACCCGGAAGCGTTGTCAAAGTGGAAAAGCTCGCCGTTTACGGTGATCTCCCCAGTGACGGAATGGTTCATGCTGACGACGCTGTGGCGGCACTCCAGGAACGGAACGTACTGGAACGGCCCCATAATATCGTAACGGATCGGGGTAAGAGGCCCGAAACGCACTTCTCCCACGGCGGTGCAGGAGTCGTTTTTCAGATGCAGCCGGATGCCGCCCGCGTCAAAAACATTCCCGTCCACACGCACACCGAAGCCTTTTTTCGCCTCTTGATATGCGTCGATGGGGAAGTCAAATTGCCATACGCCGCTGTCGGTGATCAGTTGAACGGATGACGAAAAGACCTTCCCGGATCGCAGCGACGCGGGGATCACCGCCAACGTCTGGGAATCGCTCTGGCACTTGAAATACCACCCGCGAAAAGAATCCACAATATCACCCCCAAATCAGTTTGGGAGGAAAAAAGTGGGATTATACATCCGGCGATTTTCCTTCTATAAAAGAAAAAACCGCGCGGTATGCGATCATAAACAAACACGCGGGCGCCTCAATAAGGGATACGATTTGCCGGCAAAAAATGCCCCAAGCCTTGAAAAAGCAAGCGCTTGGGGCATTTCCACCGATATGAAACCATATTCGGTCCTTTTTTGGGGAGTGTTGTTCGATCGGAAGACCTTTAGATCTCCATGATGACCGGCAGGATCATCGGATTCCGCTTGGTCGTCCGGAACAGATAGCCGCTCAGATCGTTCTTGATGGCGGACTTCATGGCCGTCCAGTCCCGGACCCGGCGGCGGCCGCAGCGGCCGATGGCCTCCTCCGCCACCGTCTTGAGCTCGTCCATCAGCTCCTCGGACTCCTTCACGTAGACGAAGCCTCTCGTAATAATATCCGGCCCGGAGATCACGGACCCGTCCTGACTGGACAGGTTCACGCATACCACGATCATGCCGTCCTGGGCCAGGTGCTTCCGGTCCCGGAGGACCACGCTGCCCACGTCGCCCACGCCGGTGCCGTCCACCAGGACCATGCCGGCCTGGACCGTGGACTCGGACTTGCAGGTCTTCGCCGTCAGCTCAAAGACCGTGCCGATCTCCCCAATGAAGATATTCTTGGGGCTCATGCCCATCTGCTGGGCCAGGCGGGCGTGGAGCTGCAAATGCCGCTGCTCGCCGTGGACCGGGAAGAAAAATCTGGGCTTGGTCAGGGCGTGAATGATCTTCAGCTCCTCCTGGCAGGCGTGGCCGGAGACATGGAGGCCCTCGCTCTTCTCGTAGACCACGTCGGCCCCCTTGCGGTAGAGCTCGTTGATGATCTTGGAAATGGCCTTCTCATTGCCCGGAATGGCGGAGGCGGAGATGATGATCCGGTCCCCCGCCTGGATCTCCACCTGCCGGTGGGTGGAGAAGGCCATGCGGTACAGGGCCGACATATTCTCCCCCTGGGAGCCAGTGGAGACGATGACCAGCTTGTTCCTGGGAATGGAACGGATGGCGTTCAGATCCACGATGGTCCCGGCGGGGACCTTCAGATAGCCCAGCTCCTGGGCGACCTTCAGCATATTCTCCATGCTCCGGCCGGTGACGGCCACCTTCCGGCCGTACCGGTGGGCGGTGGCCAGCACCGCCTGGATGCGGTGCATATTGGAAGCGAAGGTGGTGACCACGATCCGCTGGTCGCAGCCCTTGAACTGCCGGTCCAGGCTCTCGGCCACCATGTTCTCGCTGGGGGTGTAGCCCTGGCGCTCCACGTTGGTGGAGTCGCAGAGCAGGGCCAGAACGCCCTGGTTCCCCAGCTCCCCCAGCCGGGCCAGATCGATCATGCCGTCCTTGGCGGTGGGGTCGATCTTGAAGTCCCCGGTGATGATGACGGTGCCCACGGGGGTGTGGACCGCGAAGCAGACCGCGTCGGCGATGGAGTGGTTCACATGGATGAACTCCACGGTGAAGCACCCCGCCCGGACCACGTCCCCGGGCTTGTGGGTGATGAGCTTGACGGTCTTGTCCAGGCCGTGCTCCTCCAGCTTCAGGCGGATCAGGCCGCAGGTCATGGCGGTGCCGTGGACCGGGCAGTTCACCTGCTGCATACAGTAGGGAATGGAGCCGATGTGGTCCTCGTGGCCGTGGGTGATGAACATACCCCGGAGCTTCCCGGCATTTTTCACCAGATAGGTGAAATCGGGAATGACCAGGTCCACCCCGTACATATCCTCGTCGGGGAAGCCCACGCCGCAGTCCACCACGATCATGTCCTTGCCGTATTCCAGGACGGTGATGTTCTTTCCGATCTCATCGAGGCCGCCCAGAGGAATGATCTTCAGTTTTTCTGCCAAAAAAATACTCCTTTCAAATGCTTCAATATATGGATCCCCTGGATGGGGAAGGTTTTCACTGTCGCACAGCGAACCTTATTATAGCACAGGTTTTGGAAAATGTACACCATTATTTTTCGGGCCGATCCGACAGCGGACGATTTTTCGCCGGGAAGTTTTTCGGGAAATGCGAGAAAAGCAGTTGCACCTTTCCCTGGAATTTGATATAATACCCCTAATCATTCGCGATGACGGGAGGCGACGGTATGGACAAGAAGCTGGGGCGGCTGCTGCGGCCCAGGATGGAGCTGTTCTTTCTGATGCTGATCCTCTTCACCCTGGGAGCGGTGGCGGCGCGGGCCTACCTCCTGGCGCTGCTGGAGGGGCTCCTGACTGCGGAGCTGGGGATCGTGTACCTCCTGCGGCAGCGCAGACGGCGCCGGGAGCTCCAAAGCTATCTCAGCGCCGCCCTGAGCGAGGTCAGCGACACCAGGGGGGTGGAGAGCCCCTTTCCCTCCGTGGCGTTTCGGCTGGAGGACAACATGGTGATCTTTGTCAACGACGCCTTCGCCGCCATCACCCATTTCAGCCCCGGCCTGTCCGACAAGCCGATGGACGAGGTCCTTCCCGGGATGCGGGTGGACTGGCTGGCAGCGGGAAAGCGGGAATGTCCCCAGGACGTGCCCCTGGGGAACCGCCGATACCGGGTCTACGGCACCACCGTCCGGGCCAACGACCCGGATGCCACCTTGCTGGGCGTCCTCTACTTTACCGACCTGACGGAGCTCTACCAGGTCCGGGACGAGTATATCCGCTCCCGGCCCGTGGTGTCCATCATTCTGGTGGACAACTACGAGGAGCTGACCAAGAACATGACCGAGAGCGCCATGTCCTCCCTCAACGCCCGGATCAACGAGACCATCACCGCCTGGGCCGAGGGCTACCACGGCCTTCTCCGGCGGCTGGAAAAGAACCGGTTCCTCTTCGTCTTTGAAAAGCGGGATATGCTCCTGGCGGCCCAGAATAAATTCTCCCTTCTGGAGGACATTCACAAGATCACCAACCGCTCCGGCCTGGCGGCCTCCGTGTCCATGGGCCTGGGGGTGGACGGGGCCACCTTCGAGGAGTGCTTCGACTTTGCCTCCTTGTCCATTGAAATGGCCCTGAGCCGGGGCGGCGACCAGGCTGTGGTGAAGGACCGTCTGAATTTCACCTTCTACGGCGGCCGCACCAAGGAGGCCGACCACCGGAGCAAGGTCCGCAGCCGCGTCACCGCCAACTCCCTGATGGAGCTCATCGGCCAGAGCAGCAAGGTCTTCATCATGGGCCACCGGAACGCGGACATGGACGCCGTCGGCGCGGCGGCGGGCATCAACTGTATGTGCCGCAAGATGGGCAAAAAAGCCTACATCGTGGTGGACCTGGAGCACAACGCCGCCGGCCGTCTCCTGGACGAGCTGCGGCAGGTCCCGGAATACAAGGACGTCTTTATCTCCGGCCAGGAGGCCATGGTCCAGGCGGACAGCCGCTCCACCCTGGTGGTGGTGGACACCAACCGCCCCGACCAGGTGGAGCACAAACCCCTTTTGGAGGCCGTTCCCAGGGTCTGTGTGGTGGATCATCACCGCCGGGCTGCGGATTATATCAATCCAGTGGTGGTGAACTTCCACGAGCCCTACGCCTCGTCGGCCTCCGAGCTGGCGACGGAGCTTCTGGAATACGCCGCCGAAAAGACGGACATTCTGCCTGTGGAGGCCAAGAGCCTCCTCTCCGGCATCTTTCTGGACACCAAGAGCTTCCACGTCCGCACGGGGGAGCGCACCTTCGAGGCCGCCGCCTTTCTGCGGCAGTTGGGGGCGGACCCGGTGGAGGTGAAGAAGCTCCTGCAAAACGATTTCCAGGAGACCATGGCCAAGTATCAGATCATTCGCTCCGCCCGGATGTACCGGCAGGAGATCGCCATCGCCGCCCTAAACACCGGCACCACCCGGGTCCTGGCGGCCCAGGCGGCGGACGAGCTGCTGAACATCTCCGGCATCAGCGCCTCCTTCGTGCTGTATCCGGATGAGAATCAGGTCATTATCTCCGCCCGGAGCATCGGCAGGGCCAATATGCAGATGATCCTGGAGCCCCTGGGCGGCGGCGGCAACGCGGCCACGGCGGGGGCGCAGATGAAAAACGTCACGGTCAAGGAGGCTCTGGACCGGCTGGTCGCCTCCATTGACCAGTATTACGACAGTTAAAGGAGGAATTATCCATGAAAGTGATCCTTTTGCAGGACGTGAAGGGCAAGGGCAAGAAGGGCCAAATGCTGGAAGTCTCCGACGGCTACGCCCGGAACTATATGCTCCCCCGGAAGATCGCCATGGAGGCCACGCCCGACGCCATCAACACCATGCGGATGAACGACAAGGCGGCGGCGGAAAAGGCCGCCCGGGAAAAGGCGGAGGCGATGGCCCTGTCCAAGCGGCTCCGGGAGCTGACCCTCACCGTCACCGCCAAGGGCGGCGGTGCGGGGCGGCTGTTCGGCTCCGTCACCAGCCAGGAGATCGCCGACGCCCTGAAGGCCGCCACCGGCGTGACCCTGGATAAGCGGAAGATTATTCTTTCCGAAACCATCAAGAACGTGGGGACCTACACGGTCCAGTGCCGCCTGGGCTATGAGATCTCCGCCCCCCTGACGGTGAAGATCCAGGAGGCATAGACAGTCCGTTTCAGAGAGGAGAGAGAACATGGACGAGGAACTGATCCCCAGACAGCAGCCCCAGTCATTGGAGGCGGAGCAGGCGGTGCTGGGTTCCATACTGATCGACAGCCAGTGCCTGACGGACGTGATCGGGCTCCTGCGGCCGGAGGACTTCTACCTCCAGCAGAACCGGGACCTCTACACCGCCATCTACACCATGTTCAACTTCTCCCAGACCATCGACCCGGTGACGGTGCTGGACAAGCTGCGGGAGCTGGGGCTGTACCGGGAGGACTCCCGGGACTACGTCATGCAGCTCATGGAGATCACCCCCACCGCCGCCAACGCGGTCCGCTACGCCGGCATCGTCCGGGACAAGGCCATGCTCCGGGCCCTGGGCCAGGCGGCCTCGGACATCTCCGAGACGGTCTACTCCCAGGTGGGCACCCCGGAGGAGATCCTGGAGAGCGCCGAGAAGAAGATCTACGCCCTCCGGAAGGGCGAGCGGGGAGACTCCCTGGAGCCCATCGGCGTGATCCTCCACAAGGTCTTCGACCGCCTGGCGGAACTGAGCCGATCGGACGCCGATTTTCCCGGCCTGTCCACGGGCCTGCGGGACCTGGACAGCAAGATCAACGGCCTGAATCCCTCGGACCTGGTGCTCCTGGCGGCCCGTCCCGCCATGGGCAAGACCACCCTGGCGCTGAACATCTGTCTCAACGTGGCCAAGAAATATAAGAAGACCGTGGCCTTTTTCTCCCTGGAAATGTCCCGGGAGCAGCTTGCCATGAAGCTCATGGCAAGCGAGAGCTTCGTCAACAGCCAGAAAATCGCCACCGGCAAGCTGTCCGAGGAGGAGTGGGGGAAGCTGTGCATGGCCTCCGCCGCCCTGAGCCAGACGGACATCCGGGTGGACGACAACCCCAGCATCACCGTGGCGGAAATGAACGCCAAGTGCCGCCGCCTGGACAATCTGGGCCTGGTCATTATCGACTATCTCCAACTGATGATGGGCTCCGGCTATGGCAGGGGCGGGGAGAACCGGGTCACCGTGGTGGCCGAGATCTCCCGGGCTCTGAAGATCATGGCCAAGGAGCTGAACGTGCCGGTGATCTGCCTGAGCCAGCTCTCCCGGGCGGTGGAGAGCCGCCAGGACAAGCGGCCCATTTTGTCGGACCTCCGGGAGTCCGGGGCCATCGAGCAGGACGCCGACGAGGTCCTCTTCCTCTACCGGGACGAATACTATAATGAAAACACCGAGGACAAAAACGTGGGCGAACTGATCGTCTCCAAGAACCGCCACGGCGAGACCGGCACCGTCCGGCTCCAGTGGCTGCCCCAGTACGGTCTGTTCACGGACCGGGAGTGGAAACATGCGGAATAAAGTCCTGACCCTTCTGCGGCGCTTTCAGATGCTCTCCCCCGGGGACACGCTGTACTGCGCCGTCTCCGGCGGGCCGGACTCCATGGCGCTGCTGTGGTGTATGTACCTGCTGCGGGAAAAGCTGGACATCCGCCTTGCGGCGGCGCATTTCAATCACTGTCTCCGGGGCGGAGAGTCGGACCGGGACGAGGAATTTGTCCGCGCTTTCTGCCGGGACTGGTCCATTCCCCTGGAAACGGCCCGCGGCCCCGTGACCCCGGGCAAAAAGGGCCTGGAGGCCGCCGCCCGGGAGGCCCGGTACGCCTTTTTCCAAACCCTCCCCGGCAAGACCGCCACCGCCCACACCGCCGACGACAACGCGGAGACCGTTCTGCTGCACCTTGTCCGGGGCACGGGTCTCCGGGGCCTGGGCGCCATCGCCCCGGTCCGGGGCGGGGTGATCCGGCCCATGCTCCTGGTCACACGCCGGGAGGTCTTGGCTTTTTTGGAGGAGCAGGGGATCCCCTGGGTGGAGGACAGCTCCAACCAGACCGACGATTTTCTCCGCAACCGCCTTCGCCACAGCGCTATGCCCCTGTTCTACGGGGAAAATCCCCGTTTCGGGGAGGATCTCTCCGCCATGGCCCTCCGGCTTCGGGAGGATGAGGCCGCTCTCTCCGCCCTGGCGGGGCCCGAGACGGACGTGGAGGCCCTCCGGGCCATGCCCCCGGCGGTCCGCGCCCGGTCCCTGGCGGCCCTGCTGAAAAGCTGGGGCGTGAAGGAGCCCGAGGCGGCGCACCTGGCCCTGGCGGAAAAGCTGGTCTTCTCTCAGCGCCCCGGCGCCCGGGCCCAATTTCCCGGCGGCGTGACCGCGGCCCGGGCCTATGGCAGCCTGGTGAAGCTGGAGGAGGCGCCCCCTCCCGCCCCGGCGGTCCTGCCGGAGGAGGGGACCGTGGAGCTTCCCGACTGGGGCTTCCGGGTCACCGTGGGGCCCGCCGGCTCCGAAAAAAATGGAAAGCACCTCTTCACCGTCATCCCCAGGGGCCCTGTGACCCTTCGGAGCCGCCAGGCTGGGGACGCCATGCGCCTGCCTGGGGGAACGAAGCTCCTGAAAAAGATCTTCATCGACCAAAAGCTCCCCGCCGCCCTGCGGCGCCGCGTGCCGGTCCTGGCGGACCGGGAGGGAGTGCTGGGGGTCTGGGGCGTCGGCCCCAACCTGGACCGGACGGGCCCGGGGAAGACCCTTCGTCTGGAACCGATTCTCCCCAACGACAGTTGGAAATAGATATATGGGAGGTCTCCAAATGAAAGAAAACATCCAAGAGGTACTCATCAGCGAGGCGCAGCTCCAAGCCCGCGTCCGGGAGCTGGCCGGTCAGCTTCTCCGGGACTTCGGGGACAAAAATCCGGTCTTTGTCGGCGTTCTCAAGGGCGTGCTGATCTTTTTCAGCGATATGATCCGCCAGTTCGACGCGCCCTGCCAGATCGACTTCATGTGGATCTCGTCCTACGAGGGCACCAACTCCACCGGCTCCATGGTGGTGAAAAAGGACGTGTCCACCCCCCTGGAAGGGCGTCACGTCATCATTTTGGAGGACATTTACGACACCGGCAATTCCCTGGACTTCACCTACCGCCATCTGCTGTCCAAGCACCCCGCCTCTCTGACGGTCTGCACCCTCCTGGACAAGCCCGCCCGCCGGAAGGAGGGCATCACGCTCCAGCCGGACTACACCGGCTTCGTAGTGGAAAACCGCTTCGTGGTGGGCTACGGCATGGATTTCAACGAGCAATACCGCAATCTGCCCTACATCGGCGTCCTCAAGCCGGAGGCATACCAGCAACAGTAAGGAGAATTCCCATTGAACGATCGCAAAATCATCACCGTGATCCTCTACCTGGTCATTCTGGCCCTGGTCTTTTTCTGGATGACCCGCCTGTTCAGCAACGATATTACGAATATGCCCTATTCCCAGGTGGTGGAGCTGTTCCAGTCGGAGCAGGTCCGGGCCTTTTCCGCCCAGGAGGGGCGGCTCACCATGCAGCTCAGGACCGCCGACAGCGGCAGCACCACCCTC
The DNA here is from genome assembly GCA_947625965.1 of uncultured Oscillospiraceae bacterium. Classification (GTDB taxonomy): domain Bacteria; phylum Bacillota; class Clostridia; order Oscillospirales; family Oscillospiraceae; genus Faecousia. Next base: position 5,214 of record CANQQO010000028.1, on the reverse strand, counting down.
ACCGTCCCTCTGGCGGACGTAGAGGAGTTCCGCCGGGAGCTCTGGGACCTGATTCAGGAGCAGTCCGCCTCCGGCGTTCTGGAGAGCTATGACTTTCCGCCGCTGGCCGAAACCGGCCCCTATGACTACGTCCTGCCCCTGATCCTGGTGGGGCTGGCGGTGCTGCTGGTGTGGTTCTTCCTCATGGGCCGCCTTAACAGCGGCGGCAATCCCATGTCCAATTTCAGCCGCGCCCGGGCCAACATCGGCCTCCCGGAGGGACAGAAGGTCACCTTTGACGATGTGGCCGGCGCCGAGGAGGAAAAGGCCGAGCTCCAGGAGGTGGTGGACTTCCTCCGGGCCCCGGAAAAATTCAACGACATCGGCGCGAGAGTTCCCCACGGCATCCTCCTGGTGGGCCCTCCGGGCACCGGCAAGACCCTGCTGGCCCGGGCGGTGGCCGGGGAGGCGGGAGTGGAGTTTCTGTCCATCTCCGGCTCCGACTTTGTGGAGCTCTATGTGGGCGTGGGCGCGGGCCGGGTCCGGGACCTGTTCGAGCAGGCCAAGAAGGTGGCCCCCTCCATCGTCTTCATCGACGAGATCGACGCGGTGGGCCGCAAGCGGGGCGCGGGCCTGGGCGGCGGCCACGACGAGCGGGAGCAGACGCTGAACCAGCTCCTGGTGGAGATGGACGGCTTCGGCAAGACCGAGGGCGTCATCGTCCTGGCGGCCACCAACCGGCCCGACATTCTGGACAACGCCCTCCTCCGGCCCGGCCGCTTTGACCGGCAGATCTACGTGGGCGTCCCCGACGCCAGGGGCCGGGAGGAGATTTTGAAGGTCCACTCCAAGGACAAGCGCCTGGATGGCTCCGTGGACTTGAAAACCGTGGCCATGGCCACCAGCGGCTTCACCGGCGCGGATCTGAGCAATCTGATGAACGAGGCCGCCATCATGGCCGCCCGGGCCAACCGGACCGTGCTGAACATGAAGGATCTTAATGACGCCATGATGAAGATCATGGCGGGTCCCGAGAAGCGCAGCCGGGTGATCCGCCGGGAGGACCTGCGCCTGACAGCCATCCACGAGGCGGGCCACGCCGTGGTCATGTACAGCCTGCCCACCCACAGCCCGGTCCGCCAGATCTCCGTGATCCCCCGAGGCAACGCCCTCGGTCTGACCTGGAGCTGGCCCCAGGAGGACAGCACTCACCAGACCCGCAACGAGATGTTCGAGCAGATCGTGGGCCTGCTGGGGGGCCGCGTGGCGGAGGCGCTCTTCCTGCGGGACATCTCCACCGGCGCCTCCAACGACATCGACCGGGCCTCCAAGCTGGCCCGGGACATGGTGGCCCGCTACGGGATGTGTGAGCGGCTGGGCACCGTCTCCTATACCAGCGACGACGAGATCTTCCTGGGCCGGGATTATGAGAAGACCAAGCCCTACTCGGAAAGGGTGGCCGGCGTCATCGACGAGGAGGTCAAGGCGGTCATCGACCGGGCCTACGACAAGTGCCGGGAGATCCTGACCCGGGACGCGGAGAAGCTCCGCCAGGTGGCGGATTACCTCCTTCAGTACGAAACCATGACAGGCGCCCAGTTCGCCGCCTGCATGGAGGGCAGACCCATCCCGGAGGCCAGCGACACAGCCATGTTTCAGCCCCCCGAGGGAAATTGAAAACGCCAAAAGAGCGCCTTGCGGCCGCAAGGCGCTCTCTGCTGTCAAAAACGAATGTTTTTGACAGCCTCCCAAAGGGAAAATCCTTCGCTTTGAATCGTTCTTTCGTTCCATTCCAACATTGCTTTTCCGCTGTCCTTGCATCGCGGGATTGTAAGAAACCCTTCTCCTTCCGCCGCCATGGGACCTTGCGGAGGGGCGTCTTGCTCCCGTGACGATCTCCCTTCTAAGGCAAAAACGGCCCATCCTCAAACTTGAGGGCGGGCCGTTTCCGTTACTTTCCCTGGAGGGGCACAGAGCCAAGGAGCTCCAAAAGCCTGTGACAGTGATCCCACTCCTGCTGGGCCAGGGCGGCGAAGATCGGGCCGGACTGGGGGTCCTCCGTCCGCTTTTCATATTCCCTGGCCGCCCGGAGGCATCCGGTGTAGCGGCGGCGCAGCGCCGCCTCCACCGGCTCCTGGGCAGGAGGCGGGGTCCGCAGCTCCGGGCGGTTTCCCGTTTGCAGCAGGCAAAGGCCCCTGAGACAGGCGGCGGCGGACTGCTCCTCCCGGGCGATCCGCCGCAGAGTCTCCCCCGGGCCGGGCCCCAGCCGCCGGGCCAGTTGAAGGCAGGCCGACGCGGCGGACCATGCCTCCGCCATCAGGGGCAGCAGTTCCCCGTCCTCCGCCGGGGGCGGGGCCGCGTTCCTTACCCGCCGCCAGACCCGCTCCGCCAGGGCAGGATCGTAGGTATCCATCATGATCGCCTCCTTTCCCTTTCGGCGGCGCCGCGCCATTCGCGGCTGTCGCCTTTATTCCAGTATAGTCCGCGCCGGGAAAAATTTTCCTCGAAATTCGTTCTTTTTCAAAAAAAGGGCTTTCTTTTCTCGGACATACGTGCTACAATGTAAACAGAAACGCAAAGGAGGGCTTTTTATGGCCAGGCATACGGATAAGCGGGAGCAGATCCTCCGTTTTGTCAATGAATTTATCCAGGAGAACGGCTATCCCCCCACGGTCCGGGAGATCGGCAAGGGGGTCCGCCTCCGGTCCACCGCCACTGTCAGCTATCACCTCCATCATTTACAGGAGGAGGGCCAACTGGTCCGCACCCCCAAGGGGCTGAAGCGGGCCGTGGTCGCCAGCACCCGTCCGGGGCAGATCCCCGTGGTGGGCGTGGTCACCGCCGGTCTGCCCATTCTGGCCGTGGAAAACCAGGAGGGCACCATGCTCTGGGAGGGGGACCCCAACTGCTTTGCCCTCCGCGTCAGAGGGGACAGCATGGTCGGCGCCGGGATCTTGAACGGGGACAAGGTGGTGGTCCGCCCCCAGCAGACCGCCGAGGACGGTCAGATCGTGGTGGCCCGCATCGGGGACGAGGCCACCGTCAAGCGTCTCCGCCGCCGGGGCGGGGAGATCTGGCTCATGCCCGCCAACGACGCCTACGCCCCCATCGACGGCTCCGAGGCCGAGATCATCGGCCTGGTGAAGGCCGTGGTCCGGGAATACTAAGGAAGGGCGGAATCCCATCGTCTTCGGCTGTGGATGGATTTTTTCCGCCGGCAATAAGGGAAAATACCCCCCGTTTTCCACCCTTTTCCCGGCGAAAATCCTCTCGCTCACAGCACTTTCCGATTGATTCGGAGCTTTCTGAATCTTTTTTCGCGGCCCGGCGGGAAATAGGTCTTCCGCCGGGCGTTCTTTTTGGAAAAATTTTCAGTTTTTTTGGAAAATGGTTTGCAATTTCTTCCGGAACATGGTATACTATTTGGGCAAAACCTGCAAATCGGAAAATAATGGGCGCTGGCCCATTCAAAACGAAAGGGGTAACACAAGAATGTCTCATAAGTACGTCTACCTGTTTACCGAGGGCAACGGTAAAATGCGGGAGCTGCTGGGCGGTAAGGGCGCCAACCTGGCCGAAATGACCAATCTGGGCCTGCCGGTCCCCCAGGGCTTCACCATCTCCACCGAAGCCTGCACTAAGTATTACGAGGACGGCCGCCACATCAACGACGAGATCCGCGGCCAGATCATGGAGTACGTGGCCATGATGGAAACCATCACCGGCAAAAAGTTCGGCGACCTGGAGAATCCGCTGCTGGTCTCCGTCCGTTCCGGCGCCCGGGCCTCCATGCCCGGCATGATGGACACCATCTTGAACCTGGGCCTCAACGAGCAGGTGGTGGAGGTCATCGCCCGGAAGTCCGGCAATCCCCGCTGGGCCTGGGACTGCTACCGCCGCTTCATCCAGATGTTCTCCGACGTAGTCATGGAGGTGGGCAAGAAGTATTTTGAGAAACTCATCGACGCCATGAAGGAAGAAAAGGGCGTCACCTACGACACCGAGCTCACCGCCGAGGATCTCCACGCCCTGGCCGACCAGTTCAAGGCCGAATACAAGAACCAACTGGGCGCCGATTTCCCCACCGACCCCAAGGAGCAGCTCTTCAAGGCCATCGAGGCCGTGTTCCGCTCCTGGGACAACCCCCGCGCCAATGTCTACCGCATGGACCACGACATCCCCTACTCCTGGGGCACCGCCGTCAACGTGCAGATGATGGCCTTCGGCAACATGGGCGACACCTCCGGCACCGGCGTGGCCTTCACCCGGAACCCCGCCACCGGCGAAAAGGGCCTGATGGGCGAGTTCCTGATGAACGCCCAGGGCGAGGACGTGGTGGCCGGCGTGCGGACCCCCATGCCCATCCAGCAGATGAAGGAAGTCCTTCCCGAGGTCTACGACCAGTTCCTCCAGGTATGCAACACCTTGGAGACGCACTACCGGGATATGCAGGACATGGAGTTCACCATCGAGGACCGGAAGCTGTACATGCTCCAGACCCGGAACGGCAAGCGCACCGCTGCCGCCGCCATCAAGATCGCCTGCGACCTGATCGACGAGGGCATGATCTCCGAGGAGGAGGCGCTGATGCAGATCGACGCCAAGTCCCTGGATATGCTGCTCCATCCCCAGTTTGATCCCACCGCCCTGAAGAAGGCCCAGGCCGTGGCCAAGGGCATCGCCGCCTCCCCCGGCGCCGCCGCCGGCACCATCGTCTTCACCGCCGAGGACGCCGTGAAGCACGGCAAGAAGGGCGAGAAGGTGGTCCTGGTCCGCCTGGAGACTTCCCCCGAGGACATCGAGGGCATGAAGTACGCCCAGGGCATCCTCACCGTCCGGGGCGGTCAGACCTCTCACGCCGCCGTGGTGGCCCGTGGCATGGGCACCTGCTGTGTCTCCGGCTGCGGCGACATCAAGATGGACGAGGAGAACAAGTGCTTCACCCTCCACGGCAAGGTCTACACCGAGGGCGACGTTCTGAGCCTGGACGGCTCCACCGGCAACATCTACGACGTTCTGATCCCCACCATCCCCGCCGACCCCAACTCCGGCTACTTTGGCCGCATCATGGACCTGGCGGACAAGTATAAGACCATGGGCGTCCGCACCAACGCCGACACCCCCGCCGACGCCAGGCAGGCCGTGGCCTTTGGCGCTCAGGGCATCGGCCTGTGCCGCACCGAGCATATGTTCTTCGACCCCGCCCGGATCGGCGCGTTCCGGGAAATGATCTGC
>CANQQO010000027.1 GCA_947625965.1 uncultured Oscillospiraceae bacterium | reverse complement strand
CGGCGTACAGCGAGTGCGCGGTTCAGCCTGCAATCCCCTCCAAATGGGAGCCCAGCGAAGCGGGTCCCATTTGGGAGTCTGTCAAAAACGTTTGTTTTTGACAGACTCAGCGCCGCCCCTCACGGGGCGGCGCGGGAAAAACAATCATTTACGGCGGCGTTTGCCCGCCAGGAGGGCCAGAATGCCGGCGCCAGAGAGGAACAGCATCCCCATCAACGCCAACAGCGGCGTAGCGTCGCCGGTCTTGGGCACATCGCTGGGCTTGGTGGTGGGATTCGTCACGTCGGGCTGGCTCGGCTTGGTGGGCTCCGGTCTGACATCGGGCAAGGGGACGATCGGGCTGCCGCCAGGCTGGGCCTTACCACAGACGGAACACTTGCCATTTACATAGGTATGTTCCCCGACCTCCGTCTGAAGGCCGCAGACACATTCCTTCCAATGGCGCGTATCATCGGACTGGTAATCTCCGTAATCATGGGGCTCCTTCTCGGTAAAGGCTCCGCACTCACATTCCATCCAGTGATCATGCTCGTCATGGTCGTACCGGTCGAAGGAATGCTCATGCTCCACAGGGAGCTTATCAAGGGTGTGACCATCTTCCAGTTTCACGCCGCAGCCGCTGCAATACAGATCGCCGGAATAGCCCTCTTCCGTTTCCGTGGGGTCTTTGTGGTTCTTGATCTCCGTACCGCCCGCGTGGACCTTGGGATTCATTTCTCCGTATCCCTCGCCGCAGACTTCACAGTGGGCGGGCGTCTGGCAGTTTGCCTGACCGCCGGTATGCGGAACAACGTCGCTCATCTTGGTGCAGTCCCGGTTGGTGCAGGCAACCTGGTGACCATCCCCACCCAGAACGGGAACGGCGCGGCCGTCAAAGTTGTGTCCCCCGGAAGCCTCTATCACGACCGCGTCACATTCCTCACATTTTACTTCCGTAGTGCAGTCGTGGTTGTCATGATAATGATGATTCTCCAGCTTCTCATAAGCGCAGACGGTGCAATACTTGGTGTGGGAGCCATCCCCATTGTCCAGATACGCATACGTATGCTCCTCGAAGCTGTCCATATCCCAGGTCCCGCAGATGGAACAGACGCGATAATGGCCTTCTTCCTCGTAGGCATAATCGTCGTCATAAACGTGATCGTTGCCATGCTCACGCTTCGGAAGCTCCTTACCTTTTTCGATGATCTGGTCGCAGTTCGAACAAACGATGTCGCCAGAATAACCAGGGTCATCATAGGTGGGCTCTACGTAACCTACGGTAATGCGTTCGCCGTCGTGATTTTCGGGGTCCAAAGCACCATAAGAGGCTCCGCAGTACAGGCAGGTTGCCTGCTTGGAACAGGTCGCGGGCGTTCCCTGGGTGGACCCGTCATGGTTGATGAAGTCCGTATAATCACAGCCCTCGTTCGTACATTCTCTCTGGTGGCCAGCCTCGGTACCACTGCCCGCCACAAGATACATCGCGTGCTCCGCGCCTCCGTGGACGACGACATAGCCGCAGGTCTGGCAGACGTCATCCGTCGTACAGTTGCCGTCCGGGTTGGCGTGATGCACGAAGTTTTCCGTGACGTCGCATCCATTTTGCGTACACTTATGATAGTGGTATTCATCGGTCTGCTGCCATTCGCTGGGATAGGTGTGGTCCGTCTGGGCGTGCAGGATGGTATAGCCGCAGACCGTGCAGGTCACCGCATTCAGGCAAGTGCCCTCGTAGCCCTGCTCAACGGTGCGGGAATGGGGCTGCACATCCCCCTCGCGGACGTGGCAGGTCTTACATTCCAGCCAGTGGCCGTTTGGATCGCTGCGGTACTCCAGCTCATGCTCATGCACGACCCTGGTATAGCCGCACCCGGTGCAGACATTGTCAACAAACGTATGGCTGTTGACCTGGCCGTAATACTGCTCGCATCCATCATGGGTGCATTGATAGGTGTGCTTTTCTTCCGGGTTGCTGGGCAGGGGAACCAGCTTACCGCCGGCATGGAAGGAATAGCCCGGTCTGAGGATACGGCCGCAGTCCGCACAAAACAGCGCGGTGAAGCAGGTCCCATCATCGGTGCCGAAGTGCTGGGTCTCCTCGGAGTAGGTGCAGTCCGGGTTGGTGCATTTACGAACATGGACATTTTCATCCTTCGACGCCGCTTTGCCCAGAACGTGGGTCTTGGCTTCGACGATTGCCTTCCCGCACAAGGTGCAGATAACGGGCGTTGTGCAGAGCCCATCGTCCCCGGGGCTGGTATGATGATCGGGATCGATCGGAAGGATCTCCGTCTCTACTTTTTGGCATTTTGTACAGGTCTTGGTCCTGTGACCCTGGGTCGTGCAGGTCGCTTCCACCTCTTCGATAATAACATAGTCGTGTTCGCCGCCGAGCTTTGCAATTTCCTCTTCCTTCGTTGTCCCGCAGGCAGAACAGGTAAGCCGCTTTGTCCCAGGCTCATCGCAGGTCGGCTGCTTAATTACGACGCCATCGTTCCACGTATGCTCATTGTCCGGCGCGGTATAAGTTTTCGTCTCTGTATATTTGCAGCCTGGATTTCTGCATTTACCAGTCTGCTCTCCATCGGCGCCGCAGGTGGCTTTTTTCGTAACGGTCCAGGCCATATTGTGTTGTGATTGCCGTGCGAGGGTACGCTCTATCGTTTCGCCGCAAATCGAACACACGACTTTCTCCGTACCATTACCCTGTGTACAATCATCATTCGGATAGGAATATATGACATTTGTATGTTTCAGTGCATGCCCGGTCTTGCCGAGGAGCTTGATGCTGCCCTCTTTCACCGCTCCGCACTCCGCGCATTCCTGGTACTCAGCGCCGTAATCCTTGCAGCTTGCATCTTTTCTCTTGCCTACCCATGAATGCTCGGTGCCGTTACCGTCCCCACTGACTTCCACGGTCATATATCCGCAGTCCTCGCAGGTCTTAATGATATAGGTCTTCCCGTCGCAAGAGGTTGTGCCATCAATTACTTTCTCTGTGTAATCATGCCCATCACTGTCCACGCTCGGCGTGGTGGGCTTGAAGTAATCATAGAACGCTCCGCAGTAGACACAGCGGGTCACCGCTTGCGATTTGCCGTCATCACCGATATAAGTATCGCGCCCTCCGATAAAGTGCCCCGGATAAACCGTGATCGCCAGGGTCACGTCGTCCGCTTGGATGACATAATTGACCGCCCGGAAACCACTTTCATTACTGCCACCGAGGGTGAAGGTAGAAGTGTTTTGCGCCTCCGGCTGACCGCCATCCTTGGTAACGGTAATGCTCGTGGCCCCCGCGACATACACGGTCACGCCATGGCAGTACACATTTTCCTTCGTGGGTCCTTTCAGCATCGTCACCGTTAAACTGTTCTGTAAATAGCTATAGTCCGGAATGACCGTGATCACCGGCTGGGTGAGCGCAGCCGGGACCGCCTCCTGGGTGGGCTCGTTGGCCGCATTGGAGAGTTGATCCACTCCCCCGTCTTCCTGGGAAGCGGGCTCCGATGTGGTCTGGGGCTCCGGGGCTCCCTCGTCCTCCGGGGTCGCCGCGTCGCTGGGAGCGGGCTCCTCCGTGGGCTCCCCGGCGTCTTCCGGCTCAGTCGGTTCCCCGTTCTCGGGGGCAGCCGGGTCCTCAGTCACCGTGGGGTCCGAGGTCTGCGTGGCGTCCTCCGGCTGGGTCGTTTCCTCATGGGTGTGGCCCAGTTCCGCGTCATCGTCCGCATGGATCGGCGTCACCAGCATGGGGATCACCAGCGCCAGCGCCATCAGAAACGCCAATAACCGATTCCATTTTGTTTTCTTCATTTACGATCCTCCGTTCAGGGGGTCCCCCCGTGTTAGATTTTAATGGGCACTACAGGACATACTATCCATGGTCTTCATTATACAATAAGTCAGCGAACCTGTCAACTGAATTCATTTGGGAGGGGCCATATTTTTTGGTCATCCGCCCTATTTTTCCCTTCCGGCAGGTATCTTTTTCCCCGCCTTGGACAATAATTCCTTATTCCCCAAAATCAGCCTTGATTTTGCCGGGAAAATCTGTATAATAGGCAAAGACTCGGAATAAGGAGGTCTATCCTATGAAAAAAACCATCTGCAAACGGGAGTACGACACCGAATCCGCCACCCTGATCAAAACATATACCCAGGGTACCTTCGGCGATCCCGCCGGGTTCGAGGAATCCCTCTATCAAACCCCCGGCGGACTCTATTTCCTCCACCTGCGCGGCGGCCCCGCCTCCCCCTACCCCGTGGAGGATATCCAGCGCCTCGCCAAAGCCAAGGTCGGCGGCTGGATGGACGGAAAATGAAAAAAGGCCCCCATTTCGGCAGCTTCCCATAGGACAGCATCGGGCGTCTGCCAAACAGGGGCGCGCAAAGAAAGCGGCCATATTCGGAAGTTGATCCGGATATGGCCGTTTTCTGTCTTATCCTATCCGAAACCGCTCTCTTTGGCACCCGCTCCCCCGGACGCCGGAAGAATGGCCCGGCGGACTGTCCGGAGCTTTCCCCCGGACATGATATTTTTATCGATTTACGATAAATAATGCTTGACTTACGAGAAAAGCCGTGGTATACTTCTTTCCGAAAGGAGGCGATGGCTTGAAAAAGAGCTTGGCTTTGGCGCTGTGTCTGCTTCTGCTTTCCGGCTGCGGCTGGAAGGGCGGTCCCGCGGGACGGTCAGGGACGCCGGCGCGAAACTACACAAGGCGGGACATTGGCGACGTTTCCACCCTGGTGTGGGAGGGACGGGAGTACATCCCCTTCTGCGTGGTGTCCAAGGCGGACCGGGGCGCGCTGCTGGGGTATGTGGACGGCGACCGAGACGAGCAGGTCCACGCCTATCTGGACCTGCCGCCGGAGGAATGGATCGTCAGCAGCCTAACCATGGACGCCGGCGCGATCCTGATGAAGGAGCGGCACGTCACCGACATTCCCGAGGGACTCACGGCGGAGTATCCGCAGATTTGAAAGGAGCGTTTTTATGGAACAAAAATCATTGGCCCGGTGGCTCAAGATCATTTTGGTGGGGGTGGCCCTTTGCGCCCTGGCGGTATATGGCGTCGTTCTGCCCAGCCTGGGTCTGAGCATCGCGGGGGCAAACCCCGAATATGCCTTCTGCTTCTGGCCCTGGCTGATCTTCCTCTGGGGCACCGCCCTGCCCTGCTGCGCCGCCTTTGTGCTGGCCTGGAGAATCTTTACTAATATTGGGCAGGACCGGTCCTTCTCCATGGAGAACGCCCGGTATCTCAAGGGCGTGGCCTGGCTGGCCGCCGGGGACGCGGGGTATTTTGTCCTGGGCAACATGGTGTTTCTGATGCTGAATATGAGCCACCCCGGCTTTTTCCTGCTGAGTATGCTGGTGGCCTTTGCCGGATTCGCCATCTCCGTGGTGGCGGCGGCCCTGTCCCATTTGGTTAGGAAGGCCGCCGCGCTCCAGGAGCAGAGCGATCTGACGATCTAGGAGGCGCGCCATGGAAGACGAGATCATCATCAACATCGACGTGATGCTGGCCAAGCGGAAAATGAGCGTCACGGAGCTGTCCCAGCGGGTGGGGATCACCATGGCCAACCTCTCCATCCTGAAAAACGGCAAGGCCAAGGCCGTCAAATTATCCACCCTGGCCAAGCTCTGCGCGGCCCTGGACTGCCAGCCCGGGGACCTGCTGGAATACAGGGGGCGGGCGGAATGAAATTTCTGGCCCTGTTCCTGATCCTTTTCCATCTGCTCTCCGGCTGCGGTGCCCTCGGCTCTCTGAGAGGGGAGTTGGGCGGCGTTTTGGGCCTGTACCTGCACAGCGGCACGGTGCTGGCCAACTGGGACAACCACGGCGGTTTCCACGGAGACGGCAAAGAATTTGTTGCCATCCAATTCCCGGACGATTCCGTGGAAGAACAGCTCCGGAACACCGAAAACGGGCGCTGGAAGGCGCTTCCCATCCAGGAAGAGGACGTGCAGATGATCCTCTACGGCGTGACCAGGCGCCAGCCGGACGGGACCGAAGCGACGTTCGGCCCCCTTATGACGGACCCGGACACGCGTGAGCCCCTGTTCCCCCAGGTGGAGGAAGGCTATTATTTCTTCCTGGACCGCCACTCGGACACGGAGGCCCCCCTCATGGAGCGCTATTCCTACAATTTCACGGTAGCGGTCTACGACGCGGAGAAGAATATCCTTTATTACGGGGAGTTGGATACATAAAATGGGAAACCCGCCCTCCCGGCAGCATTTTACCCGGCAAAAAGGGACAGACCCGCGAACGTTTACTGAAAATTCATGATCTCGTCATTGACATTCGTCCATGGGATGATTATAATTTTAATAGAAGTAGAAGTGTCCGTTTCGGGGCCGGAATTCGCCGGCATAGGAGGGATCGTTCATGAAAAAGTTTGGTCTTTGCGCCACCATCTTCGCGCTGGTGCTGGTTTTTTCGGCGGTGACATCGATCTTGCCGGTACAGGCGTATGCCGCCGTAAGCGCTGCGGAACGTCAAGGATCCGTCCGGGTGTTTGTGGGGGACCTGGAAAACGCGCCCGGCAGTTATGCGAAGCAGAGGCTTGCCTATCTTCACCACCTGGCTAAGTCGGACGGGGATACGCCGGTGGAGGCCATCGTTGGCTTTGACGATTACTACGATTTGGACGTAGTATTGGGCTGGGCGGAGCAGTACGGCCTGACGGTCAGATACATCTATTGGTGGCCCGCAGGTGAAACAGGCCGATTGGGGCTTGGTGTCCAAGATGGGGATGTGACCAAGGCAATCGCGGATTTTGCGAAAGAAGTGGAAAGCTGGGACCAGGACAGTGGAGCGTGGGAAGATAGCCAGCGCTTTTTCAATGGCGAGCGGGGCGTTTTCGCCCTGACGGTGATCGCGCCGGCGGAGACGCTGGATGAAATGGCCGCAGATCTGGGCAGCATTTCCTATGTGGATGTGAAGTACAACGAGGAAGCGGAGCGCTACGCGGCACAGAAGGGAAAGAACGTCAGCTACATCGAGCTGCCCTCCAAGCCGGACGGCGCGCTGTAAAGCGTGAAATCGCCCCCCATTTTTCCGGGGTTTCTGGAACCATACAAAAAACACAACCGCCGGCTGCTGTCGGCGGTTGTGTTTTACTTTTTCTCCTTGATCTGGGCCTGGAGGTGCATGGACAGCACCGCCAGGGAGGTGGCCATGTTTTCCTGCTGCACCAAAATTCCCGCCGGGACCTCCAGGTGGACCGGGGCAAAATTCCAGATGGCCTTGATGCCGCAGGCGATGAGCTGGTCGCAGACCTCCTGAGCGTGTTCCGCCGGGACCGTGATGATGCCCATGAGGACCTTGTAGGTCCGGCAGAAGCCTTCCAGGCGGCTGATGGGGTAGATGGGCTTTCCGCCCTCCGTCCCCGGCGAGGGGGATACGTCAAAGGCCGCCAGGATGTTCAGGCCGTATTCCTGAAAGCCGGTGTAACCCAGCAGGGCCTGCCCCAGCTTTCCCGCGCCGATGAGGACGGCGTCGGTCAGGTTGTCGTAGCCCAAAAACTGCTGGATGTCCCCAATGAGCCCCTCCCGGAGGTAGCCCACCTTGGGCCGGCCCCCGTCGGAGACCATGGCCAGGTCCTTGCGGACCTGCACCTCCCCCATGCCCAGGGCCGCCGCCAGCGCCGTGGCAGAAATATAGGGGGAGCCACCCTCGGGCATTCCCTTGAGATAGGCAAGGTAAATGGGAAGGCGCTTCAAGACGGATTTGGAGATCTCCTTGTGCTCCATGGAATTCCCTCCTGTGATATCGATATATTCTTTATCGATTATACCACGTTTTGCCCCGTCTTGCAAGTGAAATCTTTTTATGCCGTCTGCCGCAGCAGCTCCGTCCGCAGGCGGTCCATGATCCGCTTTTCCAGCCGGGAGATGTAGGACTGGGAGATGCCCAGCTTTTGGGCCACCTCCTTCTGGGTCAGCTCCCGGCGGCCCCCCAGGCCAAAGCGGAGGGTCACGATCTCCCGCTCCCGGTCCGGCAGGTCCCGCACCGCTTGGCGCAGGAGCCGAAGGTCCACGTCGTCCTCCAGGGGACGGAGGATCATGTCCTCGTCGGTGCCCAGAATGTCGGAGAGGAGCAGCTCGTTGCCGTCGTAGTCCATGTTGATGGGTTCGTCCAGGGAGACCTCCGTCTTTTGATTGGCGATCTTGCGGATGTGCATGAGGATCTCGTTTTCAATGCAGCGGGAGGCGTAGGTGGCGAGCTTGATATTCTTCTCCCGGCGATAGGTGTTGATGGCCTTGATGAGGCCGATGGTGCCGATGGAGATCAGGTCCTCCAAATTGACCCCAGTGTTCTCAAACCGCCGGGCGATGAAGACCACCAGCCGGAGATTCCGCTCGATCAGAAGCTGCTTGGCGCTCTCCTCTCCCCGTTCCAGCGCTTCCAGGGCCCGCTGCTCCTCGGCCCCTTTCAGCGGGGGTGGCAGTACGTCGCTGCCGCCGATGTAGAACACCGGCTCCGCCCGGAAAATGCCCAGTTTCGTCAAGAATGCCACGATCCTGCCGTTCATATGCCCCATCCTTTCATCCCACGGCGCTGACCAGCGCCTGACAGTCCTCCAACCCCTCCGGGGCGAAGGCCACCAGGGTCCCCGCCCGTTTGGTCCCGATCTTCACGTCCTCCATCCGCAGCGCCAGCATCATGGCCCCGGCCCTGCCCACGGTCTTGTAGGGGATCAGCCGCAGCCCCGGCACCGTCCCGGCGGCCAGGGTCTCCACCGGCGTCCTGAGCTGACGGTCCGTCAGGCCCGTGAGGAGCTGGGCCGTCTTGGGACCCACCACCGTCACCGGCTCGCCGGAGATGGGGTCCCGGAGGGCGTTGCCCGTGTCCACCAGGGCCTGGAGCCGGAGCCGGCGGCCGCCGTAGGTCAGCTCCAGGGGCAGATACCGGCGGCTTCCGGGGGCATTCTGAAAGCCCAGCGCGCACAGCAACCAGAGCCCCGCCGCCGCCAGGAGCAGTCCCCCGCCGCCTCCGTTCCCGAGGCCCAGGGCGATGCCCCCCAAGGCCATGCTCAGCAGGACGAAGAGGACCGTCCGGGCCGCCGCCTCCCGGCTGACCCCGTAGGCCAGGACTCCCATGGCGGCCAGGCTCACCAGCCGCCAGAGCAGATTCCCCAGGAAGGCAAAGCCCGGAAGAAAGCAGGCCCCGGCGTAAATGGCCCCCAAGCCGGCGGCCAGGGCGCAGCGCTTGGCGCCGTACCCCTGTCCGGAGAGCCGGTTGGCCCCCAGCAGGAGCAGAAAGTCCACCAGGAAATCGAGTCCCATCACCAGGTCCAGGTATACCGTCACGCCCTCACCTCCCGGAGAATGTGCTTTGAGTATACCCTCCCCGGGCAAAAAAGTCCGTCGCAACCGCCCCGGCCTCCGGGACAAAGAATCGGCCCGTCCTCCCCCCGGCTGCCAGCTTGGCCCCGGGAACCCAAAAAAGCGGGAGCTGATTTTCTCAGCTCCCGCTTGTTTTTGTCGAGGGATCCCGGGTAACCCGGCGGATATTTTTCTCCGCCTTGAACCGGGGGACCATCACCTCCCGGCCGCAGGTCTGGCAGAGAAGACGAAAGTCCGCCCCCGTGCGGAGGACCTTCCACTCCTTCCCGCCGCAGGGGTGGGGTTTTTTCATGGTCAGCACGTCGCCCACGCGAATGTCCATGGCGATTCCTCCTCAGGTCAGGGATCTTTTCAGCTCGTCCCAGTACCGCTTGGCCGCCTGTTCCACCTTGTTGGGACCGTACTCATAGTAATGGGTCCCCACCAGATCGTCGGGCAGGTACTGCTGGGCCACCCAGTGGCCCGGGAAGGCGTGGGGGTAGAGATAGCCCTGCTCCCGCTCCATGGTGTAGGTGTCGGCGTGGACGTTTTGCAGGTGCCGGGGGAAATCCCCGCCCTTTCCCTTTCGGATGTCCCGGACCGCCGCCTCGATGGCCTCGTTGCCGGAGTTGGACTTGGGGGCCGTTGCCATCAGCACCGCCGCGTCGGCCAGGGGGATCTGGGCCTCGGGCATCCCCACCATCAGGGCGATGTCCACCGCCGCCTTGACGATGGGAATGATCATGGGATAGGCCAGCCCCACATCCTCGCAGGCGGAGACCATCATCCGGCGGCAGGCCGAGGGCATCTGCCCCGCCTCCAAAAGCCTTGCCAGGTAGTGGACCGCCGCGTCCGGGTCCGAGCCCCGGATGGACTTTTGAAGGGCGGAGAGTAGGTCGTAGTAGTTGTCCCCGTCCCGGTCGGCCCGGAGGGCGCTCTTCTGGGTGACGGACTGGGCGTCGGCCAGGGTGATCCGGAGGGCGTCTCCCTCCACCTTGCCCACGGAGAAGAGGACCTCCACGGCGTTCATGGCCTTCCGCAGGTCCCCGCCGCAGGCCCCGGCGATATATTCCAGAGCCCCCGCCTCCGGCTGTGCGCGGAGGCCGGAGCGCTTTTCCAGAAATTCCACCGCCCGCAAAATGGCTTTCAGGGCCGCTTCGGCGGAGATCTGCTTGAACTCGAAGATGGTGGAACGGCTCAAGATGGCGTTGAAGACATAGAAATAGGGGTTCTCCGTGGTGGAGGCGATGAGGGTGATCTTGCCATTCTCGATATACTCCAAAAGGGACTGCTGCTGCTTCTTGTTGAAGGACTGGATCTCGTCCAGGTACAGCAGCACCCCGTCGGGGGCCATGAAGGTGTCCAGTTGGGCGACGATGCCCTTGATGTCCGCCGTGGAGGCGGTGGTGGCGTTGAGCTGGTAGAGAGCCCGGTTGGTTCTCTGGGCAATGATCTTGGCAACGGTGGTCTTGCCCGTGCCGCTGGGGCCGTAGAAAATCATGTTGGGCACGCTGCCGGAGTCGATCAGGCGGCGAAGGACCCCGTCCTTGCCCAGGATATGCTCCTGGCCGTAGATCTCGTCCAGGCTTTGGGGCCGCAGCAGGTCCGCGAGGGGCTGGTACATAGACGTCCCTCCTTTCGTTTTTGTAAGTATAACATAGAACGGGAAAAAAAGCAACGGCATGACCCAAGTCCATGCCGTTATCCTTTTTCGCCTTTGTCGGGGAATTCCGCTTTCAGCGCCTTTTCGGTTTGGGGAATCGGTATCAGCAGAGCGGCCAGTTCCACCACCCACAGGACGCAGCTCGCGATCGTGAGAGCTTTCTCGGTACTGCCATAGAGCAGCACGGGAACCGCCACGGCGGGCAGCAGCAGCCAGGAACCGTATTTCCACATGAGGCGGCCGTTATATTCCTGGGCGAAGCGCCAGGTTTCCCTGTTTTTCATGGAGCGGGCCGTCCGATAGCCCACAAGGCCGTTGATTTGCTTGGCTGGGCGCTTCCACATCCATCTCCCGCCGATCATCATGCCCACCGGGCAGATCAGATCGCAAACCAGCAGGAACCACCAATACCACATACCCATTCTCCTTCCCCAGAAAAACCGCCCCAGCGGGATGCCCCGCCAGGGCGCGATTCGCTTAGAATGTGGCCACGTCCGGGTCGGCGGGAGCGGCGTCCTCCACGGAGACCGCCGTCAGGACCGGGCCTACCTCCCCCTTGTACAGGGGATGGCGCTGGGCGCTGACCTTGGCCGTCACCATGACCCAGCTCCGGGGACGGAGACGGCGGGCGTCGCTGTATTGGCAGGGGATCCCGCAGAACTGGATGTCCTCCACGCAGCAGGTCATGACGAACCGGCCCGGAGCGAACATCCCATTTCTCTCCCGGCGGAGCATGGCGGTCTGGCCCTTGAAGCGGACGGTCTTGCCGTCGTACTTGGCGGGCTCCTCGGTCATGTCCCGATAGAAAAGAGCGTAGTCCTCGTCCTTCACCTCCACAATGGGGGCGTTCAGATCGAAGGGCAGGGGGTCCACCACGTCATCGTAGGCGGAGGCGCCGTCGGTGTACTCATAGAGGATGTCGATGCGGCGGTTGGCGGCCCGGGCCAGCTTGTGGAAGGGCATGGTGTCCGCCCCGGGGGCCAGGCGGTTGAAGACCACCATCTGGGCGCCCACCAGCTTGTCCATCACCAAATTCCGCATATTGGCGTTGTAGGCCAGGATGGTATTGCCGTCGGCGAACATGATCTCCTGGGCCACGACCCATTCCTCCGGGAACCGGGAATAGAGGTCCCCCACCATCTGCATTCCGTTGAGCTCCGCCACCACCCGCTGGGCCCGGTGCTTCTTCGCCAAAGCCTGAAGCTGCTGGATGGTGACCGTCTCCTGGTCCAGGACCTCCTGGTACACGTTCTTATGGGGATAGCGGGTGATGTCATACTCCTCCTCCCCTTCCTCAAAGAGCAGGAGCAGAGTCCGCTCCCCGGCGTTGAACCGGGGGTCCTCCAGCGTTTCCTGGATAAATTTGGTCTTCCCGGCGTCCAGAAAGCCGGTGAACACATAGACCGGGATCTGTACCATAATTACACACCAAAGAGCTTGGCGACCTCCGCCTCCTTCAGCTCGGAGCCGATGACGCAGAGCTTGCCGGTGACGGCGGCGGAGCCGGACCGCACATCCACCTCGCCGGGCACATGGTCAAAGTGGAGCCAGCCCCCGTCGGTGCAGGGCACGATGCCCTTGGCCCGGAGGACCGTGCCGTAGCTGCCGGAATCCAGGGCCTCGAGAGCCGCCTTGATCTCCTGGGCGGAGAATTTCTTAGGCGTCTCCACGCCCCAGGAGGTGAAGACCTCGTCCGCGTGGTGATGGTGGTGATGATGCCCGTCATGATGATGGTGATGATGCTCGTGTTCGTCTTCATCCTCATCATCGTGATGGTGGTGATGCTCGTGCTCGTCCTCATCCTCATCATGGTGATGGTGGTGGTGCTCGTGCTCGTCCTCATCTTCATCGTCGTGATGGTGGTGGTGCTCGTGCTCGTCCTCATCCTCATCGTCATGATGGTGATGGTGGTGATGCTCCTCCTCATCCTCGTCTTCTTCGTCAGCCAGGCGCTCCAGCTCCAGCTTGGCAAGCTCATAGGCCAGGGACGCCTTGCCCTCCATGGCCTCCACAAGCTGCTGGCCGGTCAGGTCCTTCCAGGGGGTGGTGACCACGGTGGCCACCTGGTTGTGCTCCCGGATCAGGGCCAGAGCCACGTCCAGCTTGGCGGCGGGGATGGAATCGGTGCGGGACAGGACGACGGTGGAGGCCGTCTCGATCTGATTGTTATAGAACTCGCCAAAGTTCTTCATATACACCTTCACCTTCCCCGCGTCCGCCACCGCCACGGTATAGCCCAGCTCCACGTCGGGGCCGGTGACCTTGTTCACCGCCGCGATCACGTCGGAGAGCTTGCCCACGCCGGAGGGCTCGATCAGGATCCGGTCCGGATGGTACTGCGCGATGACCTGCCGCAGCGCCCGGCCGAAGTCGCCTACCAGGGAGCAGCAGATACAGCCGGAGTTCATCTCCGTGATGTTGATGCCCGCGTCCTGAAGGAAGCCCCCGTCGATGCCGATCTCGCCGAACTCATTTTCAATGAGGACCAGGTTCTGGCCGGGATAGGCCTCCTGGATCATCTTCTTGATAAGGGTCGTCTTGCCGGCGCCGAGGAACCCGGAGTAAATGTCGATCTTTGTCATTGCTTACACCTTCTGTGTTAATTTTTTCCTGGATATTATACCACTAATTTGGTAAAATGACAACCCCGTCGGGAAAAATTCATGGCTTCCCGACGGGGTTCCCTTGCTTTCGACAGGGCTTTTCGCCTATGCTTTCAGGTGGCGGAGCATGGATCCCCTCTTGCGACACCGCCAAACCGCCGTCCCGATTCTCCCACGGGACGGCGGATTTTCCTGTTTCCTTACATGACGGGCACCAGCAGGAGCTGGTCCACCGGCGGCTCCTCCGTCAGGTGATTGGCCTTGCGGATGGCCTCCACCGTGGCGCCGCAGCGCTTGGCCAGGGCCCAGAGGCCCCCCTCTCCCGCCCGGCAGAGGATCAGGCTGGGCCGGGACGGGTCCGGCTCCGTGAGCTCTCCAAGCTGGAGGGCGACGGTCATAGGCATCCCCTGCTGAGATCGGGTCCGCAGGTCCGTCACCACCTCTCCCCGGAGGCTGATCCCGCCGCCCACGCTGGCCTGGGGCCGCCCGGTGGGGGCGCAGAGCGCCTGGACGCGGCTGCCCTCGTCCATGGGGAAGGGGGATAGCTGTTCGCATCGCGCCGCCCCGCCTCGGAGGTTGCCTTCCCCGTCCCGGTAGAGGACCTGGAAGGTGCCGGCATATTCCATGGCCGGTCCGTCATCCGTCCGGCGGACGCGGGGCTGCTCGGGATACCAGGACACGTCCACGATCTCCCCCGCCTCCGCTTCCAATGTCTGCTCCATGCGGACCGTGTCCGTCCGGTCCTCCAAAAGGGCGGGCAGAGCGAGGGTCTGGGTCTGGACCGATACCTCCCGGCAGGGACTGTAGGCGTCCTCTACCAGCTCCACCAGCTTCCGGTCGTAGATGGTGTACTGGCCCGTCAGGCCCGCTTTCAAGTGAAGCTGGCCCTCCTCGCCGGTCTCCAATTCCAGGCTGGTGAGCTCCGGGGTGATCTTCGCCTCGGCGTCGGGGCCGTACTCCCGTTCCAGATCGGTGTACTGGGAGAAGGGAACGGAGAAATCCCAGGTCCGGATCTCCTCCTCCGGGTCCCGGTAGAGAAGATGGACGCCGGTCTCCCCCCGGAAGACCACCTTCCCGGACATGACCTTCTGATCGATGAGCTCCGTCTGAAGCTCATAGCGCAATATCTTCTCCACCGCCGGGGCCGAGGCCGGGAGACGAGCCTCCTCCTCCACCACGAACGCCTTCTCCCCCGCCTCCACGGGCAGGCGGATGGGATAGGTCTTTTTCAGCAGCTCCACATCCTCCGGCACGTCGCCGGGGGTGAACAGCTCCGCCTCCCAGGGCTCCATGGCCTCCCCCAGCACGCTGACGTTCACCCGGACCATCAGCTTTCGGGCGGAGGTAGACCGGGCGTCGGCGGAGCGGAGGCGGCAGGCGGTCCGAATGGAGCCGTCGTGCTGGGTCTGGGGGAAGTCCCACTTCATCTGGAAGGGGACCCAGGCGTCCACGCTCCGGCAGGAGCTTCCGTCCTCCGGGGCGTAGAGCACCCAGACCATCACCCCGCCGGAGACGCTCATGCCGTCGCCACGCCACTCCTTGCTCCGCAGCAGCACCTGACCCCAGGCCCCCAGGACCTTGCCGATGTCCGGCATGGCGTCAGGCAGCCGAACCTCCTGGGTCTGCTCCTGGTTCTGAACTTCCCAAGCCGCCTGGCGAAGGCAGGGACAGACGGTCTTCTGAAATTGCAATTCCAAGCGCGATCACTCCTTATGGCTGTGTTCTACTCCATTGTATTGCGTCTGGGACAAGTTTATGCCTCTATTTTTTCAAAAGGATCCAGACGCCCAGAGCGATGAACCCAACCCCCAGGCACCCGCTCACCAGCGCCGATTCCAGCCACATTCCAATGAGCACCCCCGCACCGAAGACCGCCGCCATACATCCACAGTGCTGCCGCCGCCATACCATAAAAACACCCCCGCGCACAGTGTACGCGGGGGCAAAATGGATTAGAACCCGTCCCACTGGTCCATGGCCGCCTTGCAGGCTTCCAGGACCTGGGAGATGATGGGCACGCAGACGGAGCTTCCGTAGCCGCCGTTCTCCACGGCCACGAAAAAGGCCAGGGGATATTCCGCGTCCCGGACAAAGCCGGTGAACATGGCGTTGGGCTTCCGGCCGCCCCCCACCTCGGCGGTGCCGGACTTGGCGCAGACCGTCAGGCCGGGGAAATTCTCGTCGCCGTAGGAGGTCTCCACGTTGTTCCGCATGAAGTCCCGCAGCGTCTCGGCCACATTTAGCGTCATGAGCCGGTCTCCCCGCTGGGGCGCGGCGGTATAGACCTCCTTCCCGTCCAGGGTCACTGACTTGACCAGGTGGGGCATGACCCCCGTGCCGCCGTTGGCGACGGCCCCCACAAAGGCCAGATACCGGGCCGGATTGATCAGGTCGTTGTGCTGGCCGATGCCGCTCCAGGCGATCTGGACCGGGGCGGCGCCCCGGATGTCGAAATTGCCCTCCTCCGAGGTGAAGCCGTCGAAGGAGATGCTGTCCACGATGTCGTACCACTGGACGTAATTGGCCAGGGTGTCCCCGCCCAGGCGCTCCATCAGTTGGGCGAAGGCGCAGTTGCAGGAGTTGGCGAAGGCGGTCTTCAGATCCTGGTCGCCGTGGGCGCTTTCACAGGTGACCTCCCCGCCCTCCATTTCGTAGACTCCGGTGCAGGAGAATTCCATGTCCAGCACATCCGGAATGCTGTCCAGGGCCGCCGCCGTGGTGAAGATCTTGAAAATGGAGCCGGGAGGATAGGCTGCCTGCAAAAATCGGTTCAGATAGACGCCCTCGTAGGCTCCGGTGGTGTCCCCGGCCACGTCCGGCACGTCCTCCGGGTCAAAGGTCGGGGTGGAGACGGCGCAGAGGATCTCGCCGGTCTTGTAATTGTACACCGCCAATGTGCCCCGGTAGTCCCCCATGGCCTCCAGCGCCGCCGCCTGGACCTCGGCCAACAGGGTCAAATTCAGACTGGGCGGCTGGCTGCCGTAGCGGTAGAGGCCGTTGATGGGGTCGTAGCCCGTCATGGCGGCGGTGTAGTAGGAATACAGGGGGGTGCTGATATTTCCCTCCCGGTCCCCCAGCCAGTGGAGGGTGGCCTCGCGGTAGAGGGCGCTGGAATGGTAGGTCCTTCCGTTGGACAGGTCCAGCAGGACCTCCCCGGTCCGGTCCTTCACCAGGCCGGAGGCCAGGCGGCCGTCGTCATAGACATGGGGAGAGCCGGGGTGCATGACCCAGGTCTCCGCCTGAGCGGCGTACTCCCAGAGAAACCAGGCCAGTCCTCCCAGCAGGAGGAAGGTCAAAAGCAGCAGGGCCAGGGCCCTTCGGGCGATCCTATTCACGGTCCCGCCTCCTTCCACGGAACAGCGGCACGGCAAAGCTGGCGTTCTGCCGGGTATCCGCCGCCTTGACAAAAGCCAGAAGTCCCCAGGTGCAGAGCATACTGGACCCGCCGTTGGACACAAACGGGAAGGTCACGCCGGTGAGGGGCACGATGTCCACCGTGCCCAGGGCGTTCAAAATCACCTGGACGAGCAGAATTCCGGCGGCGGTACAGGCGCCGATGGTATAGAACCCGCTGCGGCTGACGGCGGCGGAGCGGAGGGCAAAGAGGGCCAGCGCCACCACCGCCAGAATGGTCAACACGCCCATCAAGAGGCCCCATTCCTCGGTAATGGTGGCGAAGACCATGTCCGAATCGGAGGCGAAGAGGTATTTCATCCAGCCCTTCCCCGGTCCCAGGCCGAACAGGCCCCCGGAGGCCATGCACATCAGGGCCTGGGTCTGCTGGTAGCCGGCGTCCATGGTGTCCTCCCAGATGTGCCGCCAGATCGTGAAACGCCGAAGGGCGTGGGGGGCGATCCGCACCGCCACCACCCCGGCGAAGGCCAGGGAGGAAATGGCCAGCGCGATGGTCCCCACGCTGCCGGACCGGAGGAAAGCCACGATCAGGAAGGCGCAGAAAAAGATCAGCGCCGTGCCGAAGTCGTTCATAAGGGCCAGGCACACGCACAGCAGGGCCGAGTAGGCGATGAACAGGATCAGGTTCCGCTTGTTCATGATCCGGTCCATGGTGGAGGCCCCCACAAAGACGAAGCAGACCTTGCTCAGCTCCGAGGGCTGGATGGAGAGGGGGCCAATGACAAGCCAGTTTTTGGCGCCGTTGTAGGTCTCCCCAAAGACCAGGGTGATCAACAGGAAGCCGATGCCGGCAAAGGCGGCCAGGTAGCGCATTTTCTTGGCCCGTTCCAGATCCCGGAGGGCCCAGCCGATGCCCAGGAACACCACCACCCCCAAGACCATGGCGGCGAGCTGCTTCACCGCCTCCTCCGGCACGGTGGAGGCAATGACGGCCATGCCCACGGTGCAGAGGAAAAAGGCGATGGTCTCCACCTCAAAGGAGGACCGGCGGATGCAGAAATAGAAGAGCAGCAGCGCCCACTGGCAGACGAAGATCCCCCCAAAGCCCAAAAGCACCTCCCCCGCCCGCTCTACGCCAGCCATGCCGTAGGCCGAGGCCAGGAGAAACTGGAAAATGGACAGCAGCAGCACGTTTCCCAGGCTGCTCCAAATGGAGGCGGCCTTGGTCCGCAGCTCCGAAAGGCGCCGCTCCTGCTGGGCGGAGATGGGCTCCAGGGTCATTTCCAGGCCGCCGATGGAGATCACATCCCCCGGCTCCAGGGCGCAGATGGACACCTTTCGGCCGTTGACCAGCACTCCCGAGCTGGACGCGGCGTCGGTGATGGTCCAGCTCCCGTCGTCGTACCGGGTCAGGACCGCGTGATTCCGGGAGACGGTGGAGAAGTTGATGACCACGTCGCTGAGGCGGCTGCGGCCGATGACGTTCTCCCAGTGGGTGATGGGCAGCTTCTCCCCGCCCTGGACGCAGAGCCAGGCCCAGATTTCCGGCTCCCGCCGGAAGGTCAGCAGGGGCATGGCGCAGCGCAGTAAAAGGATCAGGGAGAGCAGCGGGGCCGCGTAGCGCAGGGTGGCAATATAGACCCGGACATAGGTATCCGGCATTTCCGTCAAGGAATTGACAAAGCCGATCAGGGACTCCACGGCCTCACCTCCTCTTTTTTTCTAAAACATACACATTCGGGCCCCATTTGTCAAGAACCGAATTGCGAATAAATTTTTAAGATTTTGCGTCCAGGCTCCGCAGCAGGGCGATCTCCGCCCGATAGCCGGGCAGCTCGTTGGGCGTTTCCAGGATCATGGGCTTGTCCCGCAGGGCCGGGTGGTTCACGATGGCCCGGAAGGTCTCCACGCCCAGGCAGCCCCCGCCGATGGGGGCATGGCGGTCCTTCCGGCTGCCCCTGGGGTTCTTGGAGTCGTTCAGATGGAGGGCCTTTAGGCGGGAAAGGCCGATCACCGCGTCAAATTCCCTGAGGACCCCATCCAGGTCCCCCGCCAGGTCGTACCCCGCGTCCCAGACATGGCAGGTGTCCAGGCAGACCCCCAGGTCCTCCCTGCCCACCGCGTCCAGGATGGCTCTCAGCTCTTGAAAGCTGCCGCCCAGCTCGCTGCCCTTCCCGGCCATGGTCTCCAGCAGGACCGTCACGGGATACCCCGGGGCCATGGCCGCCCGGAGGGCCTCCGCCACCTGGGCGACGCCCGTTTCCACGCCCTGGCCCACATGGCTGCCGGGGTGAAAATTGTAGAAATTTCCGGGCAGCGCCGCCAGGCGGCGCAGATCGTCGGCCAGGACCGAGGCGGCGAAGGTCCGGTCCTCGGCCCTGGCGGTGGACAGGTTCATGGTATAGGACCCGTGGGCCACCAGCGGACCGAAGCTTCCCTCCCGAAGGGACGCCCGGGCCGCGTCCAAATCCTCCGGGTCCTCCTGTCTGGCCCGGCTGCCCCGGGGATTCCGGGTAAAATAGGCAAAGGTGTTGGCGTCGATGGACCGGGCGGTCCGGACCATGGCCGAAAAGCCCCTGGACGCGGAAAGGTGACATCCCAGATACAACATAGCTCCTCCAGCTTTTTTCTTATATTGTACCACGATTCGGGAAAAAACGCAAATGATCCTTTTCTTTTCCCTCAAATGTGCTATAATGGAGAAAAACGGCAAGGAGGTCCGACCATGGCGGGCTTAGACAATCAGAGGCTCCGCATCCTCTACATCCTGGACTATCTGCGGAAAAACTCCCACGCGGCCCGTCCGGTGACGGCCCTGGAGCTTCGGACCATGCTGGAACGGGACCACGGCATTTTTTGCGACCGGAAGACCATCTACGCCGACGTGGCGGCCCTCATCGATTTTGACATTGACATTCTCTCCGTCCCCGGGAAAAAGGGGGGCTACTACATCGCCTCCGGCAATTTCCAGCTCCCGGAGCTGAAGCTGCTCATCGACGCGGTCCAGTCCAGCCGGTTTTTGACGGAGAAAAAATCCAACGAGCTCATCGCCAAGCTGTGCAGCCAGTGCAACGAGCATGACGCCAAGCTCATGCGCCGCAGCGTCCTGGTGTCCGGCCGGGTCAAGAGCATGAACGAGTCCATCTATTACAATGTGGACGCCATCCAGGAGGCCATTGCCCAGGGGCGGCAGATCGCCTTCCGCTACTTCGACTGGGACTACGGCGCGGTCCGCCGCTACCGGGACCGGGAGTACCAGGCCAGCCCCTACGGGCTGTGCCAGGACAATGAGAACTGCTACCTGCTGGCTCTGTCGGACCGCCACGGCGTCACCTCCTACCGGGTGGACCGGATGAGCAATATCCGGATCCTGCCCGACCCCCGGAAGCCCTGCCCGGAGCTCACCGGCCAGGCCCTCAATCAGCACGCGAACCAGCTCTTTCAGATGTACGCAGGGGAGGCTGTGAACGTCAAGATGCGCTTCCACCGGGACCTGCTGAACGTGGTGGTGGACCGCTTCGGGAAGGACACCATGCTCTTTCCCCAGGAGGACGGGCAGTACTTCACCTTTACGGTGAAGGTGGCGGTGTCCCCCATGTTTCTGAGCTGGATCATCGGCTTCGGGGACAAGGCGAAGATCCTCCACCCCCAGTCGGTGGCGGAAAAATGCCAGGACCTGTGCCGTCAGGCCCTGGCGCAATATCAGGAAAGCGCTGAGGAAGCCGCCAGGCGCGGCGGGTGAGCTATCAGCGCCGCCCGCGGACAAAGGCGATCCGTTTTATATCTCCTCAGGCTACCCAGAAGGTGTCGAACATCTCCTGCCACTTGGAGGACAGCGAGGCCGCCTCCGTGGCCGGCGACATGACGGACAGGGCATAGTGGTAATTCCCGTCGTCCAGGATAGCGGCCTTGCCGATCTGGTCGCCCCCCTCCCCGGCGGAGACCCAGACAAAGTCATAGCGGGTGATGCCGTCGCCGCCGGTCTCCAGGACCGTCAAATCGTCCCGCCCGTAGCCGCAGACGGACCGGAGCGTCCGGTCCAGGTCACCGGCCTCGAAGGTCTGGACGGCGATGGTGCTCTCCCCGCAGAAATAGAGGCGGTCCGTTTCCCCGTCCTCCATGGTCAGCGCCGCCGCGTCCCCGGGCAGGACCAGGAGTACTTGGGCCATTGGCGGCGGAGCGGGGATGTCGTAGGTGTCCGTCACCGTCTCGAAGACGGGCGCTTTGCCGCAGCCCGTCAGGAGCAGGGCCGCCAAAAGGAACAACATTACTTTTTTCAAACTGCTCTCCCCCCAGAAAGGATAGAATATGGAATTCGTTTTGCTTCTCTACCTGCTTATAATCAATGCCGCCGGGTGCCTTCTTATGCTTTTGGACAAGCGCCGGGCCATCAAAAATCGCTGGCGGATCCCCGAGGCCACATTGATGGGCGTGGCCGCCGTTGGGGGCAGTCTGGGCGTCCTGCTGGGGATGCGGCTGTTCCGGCACAAGACCAGGCACCCCAAATTTTATCTCGGGGTCCCGGCGCTGCTGGTCCTGCACCTCGCGCTGCTGGGGTGGCTGATTTGGCAGAACTACCTATAAAGAAAAGGGAAACCGGCGGGTTTCCCTTCAGCTTGTCAAAATAGCCTTTCCGAGTTTGCCGTCCGCAGACGGCAAATGGATTTCAATCATTTTTTGCCAGGGCGTGTACCTGGCAAAAAATACCTCTCAGGCGGCAGTAGTGCGAACCGGGGGCCTTGCCCCCGGCGAGTGCGCGGGTCAGCCTGCAATCCCCTCCAAATGGGAGCCCAGCGAAGCGGGTCCCATTTGGGAATCTGTTGGATCTCCCGCCTCTATTCAGCCTCCGACAGGAGGGCTTCCGCCGATAAAATGCCGTCGATGGCGGCGGAGAGGATGCCCCCCGCGTAGCCCGCGCCCTCCCCCGCCGGGTAAAGGCCCCGCAGGGCCGACTGCCGGTCCGGGCCCCGAAGGATCCGCACCGGGGAGGAGCTCCGGGTCTCCGGGGCGGTGAGGACCGCGTCGGGGCCGGCAAAGCCCGCCACGCGCTCGTCCAGCAGCGGAAGCGCCTGGGCTAAGCTGTCGCAGAGGGCGCCGGGCAGGACCCGGCGAATGTCCCCCCAGGCGACCCCGGGGCGGTAGGTGGGCTTCACCCCGCCGGGGCCAGAGCTGGGCCGGCCCGCAAGGAAGTCCCCCACCCGCTGGGCCGGGGCGCGGTAGGAGCCGGAAAAGCGGTAGGCCGCTTCTTCAATAGCCCGCTGCCACTCCATCCCCGCCAGGGGACCGTCGCCGGGGAAATCCCGGGGATTCACCGTCACAAGCAGCGCGGCGTTGGCGTTCTCCCCCGCCCGGGCCCGATAACTCATGCCGTTGGTCGCCACCCGGCCCGGCTCCGAGGCGGCGGCCACCACATAGCCGCCGGGGCACATACAGAAGGTGTACACCGTCCGGTCCGGCAGATGCCGCACCAGCTTATAGTCCGCCGGAGGCAGACGGGGATCGGGGCGGCCATATTGGGCCAGGTCGATCTCCCTTTGCAGATGCTCGATCCTGGCTCCCATGGCAAAGGGCTTGGGCTCCATGGGCACGCCCAGGGCGTGGAGCATGGAAAAGGTGTCCCGGGCGCTGTGGCCGATGGCAAAAATCGCCCGCCGGCAGGGAATTTGAGTCCCGTCCGACAGCCGGAGGGCGCTCAGAGCGCCGTTTTCCAATTGGAGCCCCGTCACATGGGCGCGGAAGTGGATCTCGCCCCCCAGGGACTGGATCCGGCGGCGGAGCTCCTGCACCACATTCACCAGAACGTCGGTACCGATGTGGGGTTTGGCGTCGGTCAGAATGTCCGGGTCCGCGCCGGCCCGGACGAATTGCTCCAAGATCCAGCCGCTCCGGGAATTGTTCACGCCGGTGTTCAGCTTTCCGTCGGAGAAGGTGCCCGCCCCGCCCTCGCCGAACTGGACGTTGCTCTCCGGGTCCAGGTTTCCGCCGGAAAAGAAGGCGTCCACCTTCCGTTTCCGGGCCGGAGCCTCCTCTCCCCGCTCCAGTACGATGGGCTTCTGGCCCGCCAGAGCCAGGATCAGAGCGGCGAACATCCCCGCCGGGCCAAAGCCCACCACCACAGGCCGGTTCCCGCATTCTCTCGGCTGAGGCGGGGTATAGACCGGGTCCCGGGCGATGGACGCCCGGCCGCCGCAGCGGCGGAGGAGCTTTTCCTCCGAGCCCTCCACAGCCACGTCCAGGGTGTACACAAAACGGACCTCCGGCTTCTTCCGGGCGTCCACAGACCGGCGGACCAGCTTGATTTTTTGAATTTTTCCCTCGGGGAGCCGCAAATGCCTGGCGGTCTCCCGCTTCCAGGCGTTCCCGTCATGCCCGGGCGGCAGACTAATGCCCTGAATTCGGATCATAAGCTCCCCTTTCCCGCGCAGCGCCCCGCCAAACGGCCGGAGCTCCAGGCCCATTGGAGGTTGTAGCCTCCGCAGTCCCCGTCGATGTCCAGCACCTCGCCGCAGGCATACAGGCCGGGGACCAGACGGCTTTCCAGCGTCTCCGGGTCAAACTGGGAGGTGTCCGCCCCGCCGGCGGTGACCTGGGCGGAATCCATGCCCAGCTTTCCCGTCAAAGGGACCGTCAGGCCCTTGACCTGGCGGCAGACGCGGCGGAGGGCCCCGTCGTCCAAGGACGCGATGGGGGCGTTCCCGGGGATCCCCGCCGCCCTGGTCAGGACGCGGCCCAGGCGGTTGTGGAGAATGCCCGTGAGAAGCTCCTCCGCCGGCAGCTTCGTCCCCCGCCGGGCGGCCAGGGCGGCGAAGAGATCCCGTTCCTCCGTCCGGGGCAGGAAGTCCAGGCGGCAGGTCCAGGTCCCCGGGCCGGAACAGGCGTCCCGGGAGACTTCAAAGATCACCGGCCCGGACAGGCCGTACTGGGTGAATTGCAGCTCTCCTTCACTTTCCGACAAATTTCTTCCGTCCCGCCGTACCGCCGCGCGGCAGTTGGCCCGGACCCCTTTCAGGGCGGACACGCCGCTCCAATCGGTCTTGAGCTGGACCAGCGCCGGGGAAAGGGGCGTGATCCGATGGCCCAGGGAGGCAAGCAGCCGGTAACCCAACCGGCAGCCCCCCGCCTTCTCCCCCGCCGCGCCGCCGCAGGCGACAATGACCCTTTCGCAGGGGAAGTCCCCGGCTCCCGTCATCACCCGGAAGGACTTTCCCTTCCTTTCTATGCTCGTGACCTCCGCGCCGGTCAGGACCCGGATATTGGGCCGGTCCAGGGCGAAGCGGAGGACATCCAGCACCGAATTTGCCTGGTCCGAGTAGGGATACACCCGCCCCGAGGGCTCCGTGACGGTAAAAAGGCCCAGGCTTTGGAACCATTTCAGCGTTTCCTCCGGCCCGAAAGCCCGGAGGGCGGAGGCCGTGAAGTCCGGGTCCGCCCCGTGGTAGCCCCTGGGACCGGCGTTTCTGTTTGAAAGATTGCACCGGCCGTTGCCGGTGATCAGCAGCTTTCTGCCCAGCCGGGCCTGGCGTTCCAGCAGCAGCACCTCCACTGTCTCCGGCGCGGCCAGAGCCGCCGCCATTCCCGACGCGCCGCCTCCGATAATGGCGATCCTCATGCCCGAAGCCCCCTTTCTGGGCCCATTATACACCCCTTTTCCACGGGAAACAAGAAAAACTTCCTTGCAAACGGAAAATCCTTTGGTATAATAGAAGCATACGTTGCTCTCAGCAAAAAAGGGGGGAGCGCCTTGGACCGCGCCAACATTGAAAAAATCGCCCGCAGACCGGAAGACCGGCTCCTGCTGGCGAAGCTCTATGACAAGATCGACGCGGGGATCCGCCGGAACGTCCCGGCGAACACCTGTTTTTTATCCCCGGCGGAGGGGGAAATGGCCCGTTTCCTCTTTGGGGGCACCCAGGGACTTATCTCCTTCGGGGGCTGCGAGGAGGCGGAGCGGCGGATGCTCTGCTATGTGCCGGAATATAGGGACCCGGAGGACCTGTACGGCCCCGAAGGGCCCATTGTCTGCCTCCGCGCGGAGTTCCATCCGGGGGACGCCCTCACCCACCGGGACTTTCTCGGGGCCCTGATGGGCGCGGGGGTGGCGCGGGAGACGGTCGGGGACATCTATCCCCGGGAGGGAACCTGCGACTTTTTCGTCACCGCCGAGATCGCCCCCTATCTGCTGCAAAACCTGACCAGCGCCGGCCGGACCCATCTGCGGCTCTCGGCCATCCCGCTGCGGGAGGTCCAGAGGCCGGAGGAAAAGGTGGCCGTTCTCCGGGATACCCTGGCCTCCCCCCGCCTGGACAGCGTCATCGCCTCCGGCTTCCGGGTCAGCCGAGCTCTGGCCGCGCAATACGTCGCCGCAGGCCGCGCCGCCGTAGACGGGATCCCCTGGGAAAAGCCGGACCGCTCCGTGCCCGAGGGGGCCAAGGTCTCCGTCCGGGGCCTGGGGAAGATCCAGTTGGCGGCCATCGGCGGCGCCACCAGGAAGGGGCGCGTCAGCGTTCTCATCCACCGTTTTTTATAGGAGGACAGCCATGGAAATGCAGGAAGTCATCGCCCAGATCAACGCCCTGGCCAAGCTGGCCAAGACCCGCCCCCTGACGGCGGAGGAAACTGCCCGGCGGGACCGTCTTCGCCGCGTCTACATCGACGCGGTCAAAGCCAGCCTTACCGGCCAGTTGGACAACACCTATATCCTCTACCCCGACGGGACAAAGAAGAAATTGGAGAAAAAAGGTTGAAAACCGCCCCATAGAGCGGCGCTCATATAAAGCATAAGATCGTTTTCGGAAACCGGCACAGCTTGGGGGCTGTGCCGGTCTTTCCGTAAAGACCGGGGAGTCTTCCCACATGGTCACAGGAAAGGCCAATCCGCTGCTCCCCATGCCCGCTCGACTTGCCCGGCGTATGGACGGAGCTTCTTTTCATGCCTCATATCCATGTAATATTCATCCGGACCGATTTCTGACTGGCAGATCTCGCTTACCGTAATACCGTCCTCATAGAGGCAGGCGGCAAGCGCCTCCGGGGGGCTCTTTTTTCTTGAATTCCCGCTTTTTGTCCTGTTCTTTTTCCCGATTTTTGATACAATGGCCGTGAAAGGTGGCGTAAGGTTGAAACATTGTGATTCCAGCACCATTCCGAAAAAGGGCGCACGAAATCAAGCCCTCAAAAAATGGGGCTTTT
>CANQQO010000026.1 GCA_947625965.1 uncultured Oscillospiraceae bacterium | reverse complement strand
CGACTTCTTTGGGTACTTTCTTGCTCGGGGCAAGAAAGTACCTCCCCCGGAAGGGGTCGGGGGAGCACTTACAATTATAATTGCACCGAAATAAGAAGGTACAGGCCCCCAAGAAACGGTCTGTGATGCACCCACAATCATAACCGCACCAAAATAAAAAGGTACACCCTTCCGACAAGCCTCTCAGAGCACCCCCGAAACCAGGCTGGTGGCAAGGGTAACGACACCAGAGCGCTATCGCGCCCGCAGTAACGATACCGGGCAAAAAGAATCGGGTAACGATTCCAGACGGCCCCGTGCGCATTGACTGCGGCGGCACGCCGCCGGCACGCCGCCCGCTCAGGCGTCTGCGGTGTCAAACTGGGATTGATAGAGCCGATAATAGAACCCTTTTTGGGCCATCAGACTTTCATGGGTCCCCTGCTCCACCACCTGGCCGCCGTCCAGGACCAGGATGTGGTCCGCCGATTGAATGGTGGACAGCCGGTGGGCGATCACAAAGCAGGTCTTCCCCTTCATCAGCTCCCGCATGGCCGCCTGGATCCGCATCTCCGTCCGGGTGTCCACGTTGGAGGTGGCCTCGTCCAGAATCAGCATATTCGCGTCCAGGAGCATGGCCCGGGCAATGGTCAAAAGCTGCTTCTGCCCCTTGGAAATGGAGGAGCCGTTGTCAGACAGGACCGTGTCGTAGCCCTGGGGGAGACGGGAGATGTAGCTGTGGATGTGGGCGGCCTTGGCGGCATTCACCACGTCGTCCATGGTGGCCTCGGGCTTGCCGTAGGCGATGTTCTCGTAGACCGTGCCATGGAACAGCCAGGTGTCCTGCAAAACCATGGTGTAGGCCCGCCGGAGGGAATCCCGCGTCACGCTCCGCACATCCAGACCGTCCACGTAGACCCCGCCCCGGTCCATCGGCGTGTCCACGTCGTAGAAGCGCATCAGAAGATTGATGATGGTGGTCTTGCCCGCCCCCGTGGGGCCCACGATGGCCGTCAGGCTGCCGGGCTGGGCGTGGAGACTCAGGTCCTTGATGATGGGCTTGCCCGGGTCGTAGGAGAAGTCCACGTGCTTGAGCTCCACGTCGCCCCGGACATCGGCCAGCTCCACGGCGTCGTCGGCGTCCTTGGCCTCGGGCTTGGCGTCGATGAGGGAGAAGACCCGCTCCGCCGCGGCAAAGGCGCTCTGCAGCTCCGCCAGAATGTTGGCCACCTCGTTGATGGGGCCGGAGAATTTCCGGGAATACTGGACAAAGCTGGACAGATCTCCGATCCGCAGCTTTCCTTGCAGAAACAGCACCGACCCAAAGACGCACACCAGCGAAAGCGACACATTATTGATAAAATTGACCGACGGCCCCGTGATGGTGCCAAAGGCCTCCGCCACCGTGTAGGCGTCCACGGCGGCGTTGTTTTTTTCGTCGAAGTTGCCCAGGACGGTCTTTTCCCGGCCATAGGCCCGGATGGTCTTCTGGCCGGAGAGCATCTCCTCCACGAAGCCGTTCAGTTCCCCCAGTTTGGTGCTGCGGCGGCGGAACAGGGGCCGCACCAGATGTGCCAGCCATTGGGTGAAGAGCATGGTCACGGGGATCGTCACCAGGAAGATCACCACCAGCCGGGGCGCGATGGTCAGCATCATGAGGAAGGAGACCGTCACCGTCACGGTGCTTTGCAGGATTTGAAGCAGGTCCGAGGACAGCGATTGGTTCACGGTGTCCACGTCGTAGGTGATGGTGCTGATAATGTCGCCGGTCTGGAACCGGTCGAAGAAGGCCACCGGCAGGGCCGTGAGATTTTCAAACACATCGTGGCGCATCTGCTTGGACACGGTCCGGGACAGCCGGATCATCACCACGTTCAGAAGATAGGTCAGCCCCGCCGAAAGCACATAAAACACGGCCATCAAAACGGCGCACCGGAAGACCGTCTCGAAATCCACCTTCCCGGCCCCCAGATCGATGGCGTTGATGGCCTGACCCGACAGTTTGGGCCCGTAGAGGGACAGCAGACTGCTGGTCAGGGACAGCGCCAGGGCCAGCACCACCAGCAGCCGGTTCCGGCCCATGTACCGCCAGAGGCGGCGCAGGAGGGCGGGGGCGTTGAGCTTCCCCTCGGAGAAGTGCCGCCGGTCCCCGCTGGTCTCTCCCCGGGTCAGGCGGCCTCCGCCGATCATGTTGGGATTTGGCATCAGGCTCCCTCCCTTCCCTCGCCCATCTGGGTCTGGGCGATGAGGCGGTACTCCTGGCAGTCCGC
Source organism: uncultured Oscillospiraceae bacterium (assembly GCA_947625965.1). Lineage (GTDB taxonomy): Bacteria > Bacillota > Clostridia > Oscillospirales > Oscillospiraceae > Faecousia. Next base: position 24,216 of record CANQQO010000026.1, on the reverse strand, counting down.
CATCAGATCCTCGTGGCGGCCCGCGCCGATGACCTTCCCGTCGGACAGGACCAGGATCAGGTCCGCGTGGCGCAGGGAACTGATCCGCTGGGCCACCACCACGGTGGTCACGTCCCGGTAGCTCTCCCGCAGACGGCGGCGGAGCCGGGCGTCGGTGGCGTAGTCCAGGGCGGAGGAGGCGTCGTCCAGGATCAAAATTTCCGGGTTCCCTGCCAGAGCCCGGGCGATCAGGAGCCGCTGCTTCTGGCCGCCGGACAGGTTGTTGCCCCGGACCATGACCTCGGAGTCCATGCCGTCCTCCTTCTCCCGGATGAACGCCATGGCCTGGGCGTCCTCGGCGGCCCGGCTGACCGCCTCGCCGGACAGATCCCGGAAGAAGCGGATGTTGCCCCCCACGGTGCCCTCGGTGATGAAGTCGTTCTGGAAGGCCACGCCGAATTTTTTCCGGAGGGCCTCGCTGGGGATGGAGCGGATGTCCTGCCCGTCGATGAGGACGCGGCCGGAGTCCGGGTCGTACTGCCGCAGCAGCAGACTGAGCACAGTGGACTTGCCGGAGCCCGTGGGCCCCAGGATGCCCAGGGTCTGGCCCCGCTCCAGGGCAAAGGACAGGTGGGAGATGTTCTCCCCCACGCCGGTATAGGAGAAGGTGACGTCCTGAAATTCAATATGGGGGACCGGCTGGGGGACCTGCTCCGGCGTTTCCCCGGAGGGAAGCTCCGTCAGATCCTCCGGCTCGGCTAGGACCTGGGCCACCCGCTTGGCGCTGGCCTCGCCCTTGGACCACATGACGAAGATCCGGGTGATGCCCAGCATGGCGTTGAGGATCATGGTGAAATACTGCAAAAAGGCGACCACCACCCCGGACAGGCAGGCTCCGCTGTTGACCCGGAAGGCGCCCACCACCACTACCAGCGTCAGGCCCAGATTCAGGGTCAAGGTGGCGGTGGGATTGGTGATGGAGGAGATCATGCCGGCCTTCTGGTCCACTTCGGTGAGTTCCTCGTTGACGGCGTGGAACCGGGCCTTTTCGTAATCGGTCTTGCTCAGGGCCTTGATGACTCGGATGCCGGTGATATTCTCCTGGACCACCCGAACCACCCCGTCCAGCACCGACTGCTGCCGGGTATAGAGGGGCACGCTGGTCTTGGTGACGAAGTACACCACCACGGCGATGATGGGCAGCAGACTCAGCAGCACCAGCGCCAGCGGCGCGTCCATCCGCAGGGTCATGAACACCCCGCCCACCAGCAAAATGGGGGCCCGGACGCCGATGCGCTGGAACCGGGCCAAGAGCTGATTGATATTATAGGTGTCGCTGGTCAGACGGCTCTCGGCGGAGGGCACCGTGAGCCGGTCCAACTGCCGGGCGGACAGAGTCTCCAGCTTCCAGAACAGGTCGTGGCGGATGGCCCGGGTGATCCGGCCGGAGCTGACGGCGCTCATTCGGTTGGCCAGGACGTTGCCGCCCAGGCAGGCCGCCGCGCACAAAAGCATGGCGCCGCCATATAAGTATATTTGGGAGAGCTCCCCGGCGGGGACCTTCTCGTCCAGAATGATCTCCATCAGATCGGGAATGAACAGTTCCATTCCCGTGGCCAGGAGCTTGATGGCCATGGTGAGGAAGATGTAGCCCCAGTGGGGCCGCAGGTAGCGTTCCAGTTCGACCAAATCAGTGCGCCTCCATCCAGGCGGTGGCCTTGGCCTTCATTCGCTCCAGGAAGGTGGCCAGGAGCTCCTTATCCTCCTCACTCAGCCCGGCGGTGAGGCAGGTCTCCCACGCGTCCATCACCTGCTGGACCTGGGGCAGCAGAGCCAGGGCCTTCTCCGTGGGGTAGAGCCGCATCACCCGCTTGTCCGCCTGGCAGGGGATCCGGTCGATGAGGCCCAGCTCCTCCAGGCACACGGCCTGGCGGGCCACGTTGCTCTTGTTGATGCAGATCCGCTGGGCCAGCCGGTCCTGGGAGATACCGGGCTCGGCGCAGATCTCCACCAGGTAGCTGGCGTGGCAGGACTTCAGCCCCAGGGGGGCCAGGGACTCGGCGCGGTACTGGGCTCCGCAGCGGTTGATCTCGGTGATGTCGCGAATCAGTTGTGACATGGGTATCCCTCCGTTTGACAGTTGCGATTGCAACAATTTTACCACGGATAGTCCGGCTTGTAAAGTGCGAATTTTGGAATTTTTTCAAAAGTTCCGGCTTTTGACAGTTGCGCCGGGGCGAAAAATGTGGTATCCTGACAGGGAAGGAGGCTCCGCCGGGGACGGTCTTGGAGCGCCTTTAGAAGGAAAGGAAGGGGAATCTTATGAAATTACCGTCTGTCCGCTCTGTGATCGCCCTGGTGCTGGTGCTGACCCTGCTGCTCACGGGCTGTTCGGGGGGCGTGGATTTTCCCGGCTATTTTGGCGCCCTGGCCGGCTACCTGGGCCTGACGGAGGGAGATCCCCTTGTGGAGGAGCCCTGGACCGCCACGCCCTTTGAGGATATTGAATATGTGCAGCCGGACATGGACGCCTACCAGGCCAGTCTGGACGCCTGCCTGGAGGCGGCGGAGGGCAATTCCTTCTCCGCGCTGATCGACGCCATTTGGGACTTCAACGACGCCTACAGCGACTTCTACACCGCCTACGCCGTCAGCTACATCCACTACTGCGCCGACCTGACCGACGAGACTTGGGAGGACGCCTATAACTTCTGCGAGGCCAACACCTCCGCTGTGGACGCGGGGCTGGATGAGCTGTACCACGCCCTGGCGGTCTGCGCCTACCGGGACCGGCTGGAGACGGAGGAATACTTCGGCGAGGACTTCTTCGACGACTACGAGGGCGACAGCGTGTGGGACGACACCTTCCTCTCCCTGATGGAGGAGCAGTCCGCCCTGGAGAGCCAGTATTACGATCTGTCCACCAAGGCGCTGGATGTGGCATACTACTCCGAGGAATTTTTCACCGGCTACGGCCAGGAGATGGCCCAGCTTTTGGTGGACCTGGTAGCCAAGCGGCAGGAGATCGCCGCCTACGCCGGCTATGACAACTACTTGGACTTCGCCTACGACTTCCTCTACTACCGGGACTTCACCCCCGAGGACGCGGACGTGCTCCTGCGGGGCATCCAGGACGAGCTGATCGACCTTTACCGCCAGGTGGACGACTCTGACGTGTGGGATCTGGGCTATCGGTCCTGTTCCTCCGCCAAGACCCAGGCCTATGTGATGAACACAGCCGAGTCCATCGGCGGCGTGGTCCAGGAGGCATACGAGCTGATGAACGATTACGGCCTGTGCGACATCAAGTACAGTCCCAACAAGTACGATTCTTCTTTTGAGATCTTTCTTTCCAGCTACGGCGAGCCCTTTGTCTTTCTGAATCCCACCGGGAGACTGGGGGATCAGTTGACTTTTGCCCATGAATTCGGCCATTTTTGCAATGACTATGCCAGCGGCGGCAGCGGCGCGGGCATCGACGTGGCGGAGATCTTCTCCCAGGGCATGGAATATCTGAGTCTCTGCGTCGGCGGAGCAAACGAGGACTTGGAGCGCTACAAGCTGGCCGACGGCCTCGCCACCACGGTGGAGCAGGCGGCCTATGCCGACTTTGAGCATCGGATCTACCGTCTGGAGGGGGACGACCTGACGCTGGAAAATGTGCAGGCGGTCTACGCCCAGGTGTGCAGGGACTACGGCTTCGGCTCCTGGCGGGATCCCCGGGATTTTGTTCTCATTACGCATTTCTTTACCAGTCCTGTGTATGTGATCAGCTACGTAGTGAGCAACGACGCGGCTTTCCAGCTCTATCAACGGGAAAAGGCGTCGGAAGGGCAGGGCCTTGCCCTTTACGTAGACAGTCTGGACACCCTGGAGTCCACCTTCCTGGCCTTCATCCAGGAGACGGGTCTGGAAAGCCCCTTCACCGAAGGCCACATGGCCTCCGTCCGAGAAAGCCTAGAATCCGTCCTTGATTAGGCGTGCACCGTGCCGGTGCAGTCAATGCGTGCGCCAGCCTGGCAGTATTCGTTACACCTCCCGGGCTCGCTCGGTATCGGCGGCGTGCCGCCGCAGTCAATGCGCACGGGGCTGGCGGAGATCGTTACCGACCCCCCTGTGCCCGGTATCGTTACTGCGGGCGCGATAGCGCTCTGGTATCGTTACCCTTGCCACCAGGCGGCGTGCCGCCGCAGTCAATGCGTGCGCCGGCCTGGTGGTATTCGTTACACCTCCCGGGCTCGCTCGGTATCGTTCTTGCGGAGGAATGGGCAAGCCATTTTGGGTGGAGGCTCTTCAAAAGAACTTCGCACCCTCTAACCGCTCCCAAGCGTGCCCGAATGGGTCCGCCGGGGTATGCGACACCAGAGGAACCACGCCGTGGCCACGGAGTAGGCCACGGCGGTGGCTACCCCTCGATCCACCAGGCCCGGACGGGGGTTGCACCGCAATAGCTGTACAAACCCGCTAATCCTCCCATGCACCGATTTAGAACCGCCCATTAGCGACCGCTCTCAATCAGCGCAACGCACCAATTGGAACGCTGCACCGAAGGTTTTGCAGATCCACGGTAGACGCTGCACCAGGGTCGGCCCAATGCGAGAGAAGGCCGACAATAACCTCCGCACTTCTTCTGGGGATGCCCCGGGCCGGCAATCAACGCGGAAGGGTTGGACTTCCGGCGGGGTTATCTAAGGGGTGGTGCTCCGCGCAGCGAATCAAAATGGATATGATCGCCGGGGGCGATCATACCTCAATTAAGAGCCCCTTAGGCCGACTTCTTTGGGTACTTTCTTGCTCGGGGCAAGAAAGTACCTCCCCCGGAAGGGGTCGGGGGAGCACCCACAAAAACAATTGCACCAAAATAAAAAGGTACCGGCCCCCAGAAGCGGTTTGGAATTCCCCCAAGATTACAACCGCACCGAAATAAGAAGGTACCGGCCCCCAGAAAAGGCCGGGGCACCACCCGCAAAGATACCCGTACCAAAAAGGAAGCGCGGCATGACTTGGCTCATGCCGCGCTTTTGAACTTGGAGACTTGCCAGAGGAAACGCGCCGCCTCAGCGGTCCGAGATTTCCCGCCCCGGCGAGGCGCTTGGGCCAATCAGAAATCCGTGTCGGGATAGATGTACTTCGCCAGCACCCGATAGGCTTCGTCGTACATATGGTTTGCCTTGTTGTGGAACAGGTTCTTGTCCAGCAGATAGAAGTGCTCGTCCTTCACCGCCCGCAGATCCTGCCACACCGGGTTGTCCCCAACCATCTCCATGAGCTGATCGTACATCTGACCCGGCTCGTCATACCAGCTCAGGAATAGATAGTCCGGGTCCAGGGCGTACAGGTCCTCCAGGCTGATCTCCACGCTGGAGGACTTGGCGGTGTTGTCCGGGTCCACCAGGTTCACGCCCCCCAGCTCGTGGAGAATGGTGCCGGGCTGGGACTCGCCGGTGTAAGCCTTCAACGTGTCGGAGCTGACCACCAGGATAACCGCCGTGGGGGCCTGCTCCACCTGGGGCACCTTGGAGACGATGTCAATGATGCCGTTTGCGGTCTTCTCCGCCACTTCGTCCCAAAGCTGGGCGTTGCCGGTGAGGTTGCAGAACACCTTGAACCACTTCAGATAGTCCTGGACGCCGTCGTAGTCAATGCCAATGACGGGAATGCCCACGGCGGCGGCGGGGCCGGAGATCGTCTCATAGCCCTTCATGCCCACGGAGCAGACGATCAGGTCCGGCTCCTCCGCCAGAATGGCCTCCACGTCCCAGCCGGTGCCGGAGGAGCTCTCGGTGACCACCTTCACGCCCTCGTCCTGGGTGATGTCCCGGCCGATCTGCTCGTTGTAGAGGGTCACGGCGCTCTTGCCGCCCACCGCCAGGGGCACGGTGCCGCCGGCCTCGTACCACAATGCCACTAGGCTGCCGTAGAGCACAGCCACCTTCTTGGGCTCCTTGTCAATGGCCAGCTCTTGGCCGCTGCCATCGTCGGTGAAGATCACCTGGGTGTCGGTGACGGTGACTTCGTTGGCCTTGTTCATGTAGTACGCCACCACCTGATTATCGACCTCCGGCTCCGTGGTGGGAGGCGTGGTGGTACCTTCCGTGGACGCCTCCGTCTGGGCGGAGGAGGGGGGCGTGGTGGAGGTGGATTTGGGCGGCTGGGATGTCCCCACGGGGGCGGAGGGGCCGCAGGCGGCCAGACTCAGGGCCATGGCCAGCAGCAGGAGCAGCGCGGTGATTTTTTTCATGCTTACATACCTCTTTTTTGATATATTTTACGCCTTTTGCGAGTGCGTACCGAGTTTTTCCGGGATCAGGAAGGGGCAATTGTTCTTCTCGTCCCGGAGGATTTGGGCGTCGATGGAGAACAGGCCCTCCATATTTGCCCGGCTGATCACGTCTTCCGGCGCTCCGGCAGCGTAGACGCCGCCGGCGGCCAGGGCATAGACCCGGTGGGAGTACCGGGCGGTGAAATTCATGTCGTGGAGGACCATGACGATGGTGATGTTCAGCTTTTCCCCCAGCTCCCGGATCAGCTCCAGCACCTCCACCTGGTAGCCGATGTCCAGGTAGGTGATGGGCTCGTCCAGCAGCAGAATCTCCGGCTGCTGGCAGATGGTCATGGCCAGCCAGGCCCGCTGCTTCTCCCCGCCGGACAGGTTGTTCAGCAGCCGGTCTCCCATTTTGTCCAGGCCCGTCAGGGCCAGGGCCCGGTCGATCATCTCCCGGTCCTCCCCGGTCATGCTCCGGCCGAAGCGCTTGTAGGGATAGCGGCCGTAGGAGACCAGGGTGCGGATGGTGATGTCCCGGGGGGAGGTGTGGACCTGGGGCAGATAGGCGATCCGCTGGGCCAGCTCCCGGGGGGAATAGGACTTTAAGGGCTGGTCCTGATACACCGGCCCGCCGGTGTAGGGGGTCACCACCCGGGGAATGGTCTTGAGCAGGCTGCTCTTGCCGCAGCCGTTGGGGCCGATGATGGTGGTGATCTTCCCCTTTTCAAATTCCATGGTGACGTTTTCCAGAATTTTCCGCTTGCCGTAGGCAATGGAGACATTGTCAAAGCCAAAGTACATGGTTAATCCTCCTTTCAGGCGGTCTCCTTCGTCCTGAGCAGGTACAGGAAGAAGGGCGCGCCGATAAAGGACAGCACGATGCTCACCGACAGCTCCCCCACCGGCAGCACCACCCGGCCCACGGTGTCGCAGATGACGATGAAGGAGTACCCCAGAAAAATGGAGGCGGGGAAGAGGTACTTGTAGTCCGAACCGATGATCAGCCGGGCGATATGGGGCACGATGAGTCCCACGAAGCTGATGAGCCCCGCCACCGCCACCGAGGCCCCCGCCAGCAGGGACGCCACGGCGATAAGGAACAGCCGGAACCGCTCCACCCGCAGGCCCAGAGAGCTGGCCATTTCGTCTCCCAGCATGAGGATGTTCATTTTCCCGGGGAGGAAGAAGCAAATGCACACCCCCACCAGCATATAGGGAAAAATCAGCTGTAAATCGCCCCAGACTGTGCCGTTGAGACTGCCTACCAGATGGCCGGTGGCGTTGGCCAGCCGCTCGGAGAAAAAGCTGCGAATGATGTCGTTAAAGGCGCTGAACATGGCGGACACCGCCATGCCGGAGAGGATCATCTTCACCGGGCTGACCCCCTTTTCATAGGCCAGAAGATAGATCAGCATGGTGGTGACGAAGGAGCCCACGATGGTGCCCACCGGCAGCAGGGCGTAGAGCTGGGGAAAGGCTACCAGAGTCAGATATCCCACGAAGCTGGCGCCGCTGGTGACGCCGATGGTGGAGGGGGAGGCCAGGTGATTCCGCATGACCCCCTGGAGGATGCACCCGGCCAGGGACAGGCAGACGCCCACCAGGCCGCCGCAGAGGACTCTGGGCAGCCGCACGTTCCAGATGATGAGCCGGGCCTCCGCGTCCTCCCGGAACAGGGCCTGGACCACCTGCCAGAGGGAATATTTCACGCTGCCGATGGCGGTGCAGGCCAGGGTGGAGGCCACGCACAGCGCCGCCAGGCTCAACAGCACCGCCGTCCGATAGCCCAGGGTCTGGCGGAGCTTTCTCTTTGTCTCAGTCAAAAAAACGCCTCCCAACGCAAAAAAACATGGCCCCAAAACGGGGCCATGTCCGATTTTTCCATGACAAATAGCGCTCCCTTACGGGAACGTGTTCCGACGCCATAGGTCTTCCGGCTCGTGTATTGGGAAGGGAGGCCCTTCTGCGTCCGATGTCCTACCTTCTCAGGGGCACCCCCAATGGCCGGCTCACGCCGCGGGCAGCGGACTCCTACACATACGGCAACGGTGAAATGCGCCGGACTCCCACCGGCTTCCCTCATCCAGGCGCCTGAAAGCTCAGTCTTCACGCCGGGACATGTCGCCATGTATTGAATTTGATAGTATTATACCGATTGCCCCTCCGCTTGTCAAGTGCCAAATGGAAAAACCTCCTTGCTTTCTCGGAAGCGAACGGGTATAATAAAGGAGAAAAATCGGGAACGGAGGGAACACACATGACGATCGGCTTTCTTGGCCTGGGCATCATGGGCAGGCCCATGGCGAAAAATCTTTTGAAGGCGGGCTACCGGGTCTGGGTCAACAACCGCAGCCGGGGCCCCATGGAGGAGCTGGCGGCCTGCGGGGGGCGGCCCGCCTCCCGGGCGGAGATCGGGGAGAACTGCGAGGTGGTCCTGACCATGCTTCCCAACTCCCCCCAGGTCAGGGAGGTCATGCTGGGCGAGGACGGGGTCGCGGCCCATATGAAGCCCGGCGCGGTCTATATCGATATGAGCTCCATCGACCCCGTGGCCTCCCGGGAGATCGCCGCCACGCTGGCGGAGCGGGGGGTGGAGATGCTGGACGCCCCGGTGTCCGGCGGGGAGCCCAAGGCCATCGACGGGACGGTGAGCTTCATGGTGGGGGGCAAGCGGGAGATCTTTGACCGCTGCCGGCCCATTTTGGAGGCCATGGGGGCCTCCGTGGTCCACTGTGGCGAGGTCGGCGCCGGGAACACCGCCAAGCTGGCCAATCAGATCATCGTCGCCTGCAACATCCAGGCCCTGGCGGAGGCCCTGACCCTGGCCCAGAAGGCGGGGGTGGACCCGGAGCTGGTTTTCCAGGCCATTCGCGGCGGCCTGGCGGGGTCCGCGGTCATGGAGGCCAAGGCCCCCATGATGCTCTCCGGCAATGACAGCCCCGGCTTTAAGATCGATCTGCACATCAAGGACCTGGCGAACGTACTGGACTGCGCCCACAGCGTCGGGGCGCCGGTGCCCATGACCGCCTCGGTGATGGAGGTCATGCAGTGGCTTCACAGCCACGGCGGCGGGGAGAAGGACCACAGCGCTATCGCCCGGTATTACGAGGCGCTCTCAGGCATCCAACTGGGCGGATGACCTATCAGGGCCCGCTTCGGCCCCGCCGGAGCGGGGTCCGGATTTGGCTATTCCCTTTTTCCTCCGATTGTGTTATACTATAAAAAATGTCCATAAGGGAGGTCTTCACCGTGAAGCAACGAATTTTCCAGGGGACCGCCACCGCCCTCATCACCCCCATGACCCCGGAGGGGGTGGATTATGATACCCTGGCGCGGCTCATCGATTTCCAACTGGAGAGCGGCGTCAACGCTCTGGTCCCCGTGGGGACCACCGGCGAGAGCGCCACGCTGTCCCCCGCCGAGCGGGGGGAGGTCATCCGGTTCACCATCCGCCGGGTGGCGGGACGGGTGCCCGTCATTGCCGGCACCGGCACCAACGCCACCTCCCAGGCCGTGGAGTATACCCGGGCCGCCTGCGGAGAGGGCGCCGACGCGCTGCTGGTGGTGACTCCTTATTATAATAAAGCCACTCAGGCCGGCCTCATCGCCCACTATACCGCCATCGCCGACGCCTCGGAGAAGCCCATCGTCGTCTACAACGTCCCGGGCCGGACCGGCTGCAATCTGCTGCCGGACACCATCTCCGTCCTGGCGGACCATCCCCGGATCGCCGCCGTGAAGGAGGCCAGCGGGAACATCTCCCAGATCGTGGAGCTCTTCGCCAAGTGCGGCGACCGGGTGGATGTCTACTCCGGCGAGGACGGCATCACCCTGCCCATTCTGGCCATGGGGGGCGCCGGGTGCATCAGCGTGCTGTCCAACGTGGCCCCCAGGCTGGCGGTGGCCATGACCGACGCCTTTTTCGCCGGGGATCTGAAGACCGCCGCCGGGGTCCAGTGCCGCCTGCTGCCCCTGATCCGCTGCCTGTTCAGCGAGGTCAACCCCATTCCCGTGAAGGCCGCGGCGGCGGCTATGGGCTTCGGCAGCGGATATCTGCGGCTGCCCCTGACCCCCATGGACGATGGGAAGCGGGAGACATTACTTGCAGAGATGAGAAAGCTGGGACTGCTATGAACGTGATCCTTTGGGGCGCCAACGGCGCCATGGGCAGGCTCCTGGCCGCCCGGCTGGGCGGCCAGGTCACGGGCCGGGTCAGCATCGACGGGGAGGACGGGGCCGCCAGGACCTTCGCGGAGCTCCCCGATCCCCGGGCCGACGTGATCCTGGACTTCTCCCACCACACCGCCGTGGCGGGGGTCCTGGAGGCCGCCAAGGCCCTCCATTGCGCCGTGGTCATCGGCGCCACGGGCCACACCCAGGCGGAGAAGGAGCGGATCTTCGCCGCCGCCCGGGAGGTGCCGGTGTTCTACGCCGGGAACATGAGCCTGGGCATCGCGGTGCTGTGCCGCCTGGCAAGGCTGGCCGCCGCCTATTTCCCCGACGCGGACATCGAGATCGTGGAGACGCACCATAACCGGAAGGCCGACGCCCCCAGCGGAACGGCCCATATGCTGTTCCAGGCCATCCAGGCGGTCCGCCCGGAGGCCAGGGAGCACTGTGGCCGGACCGGCGACGGCCGCCGGGAGAAAAATGAGATCGGCATCTCCTCCCTGCGGATGGGGGCCGTCGTAGGCATCCACGAGGTCCACATCTGCACCCCCAGCCAGACCCTGACCCTCCGGCACGAGGCCCACGACCGGGGGATGTTCGCCGACGGGGCCATCGAGGCTGCCCGGTTCGTGATGGGCAAGGCCCCCGGGCTCTACGGCATGGACGGCCTTTTGGAGGTTTAGCATGGAATTTTGGCATATGAGCGGCGCGGGGAACGACTTCGTGGTCACCGACGCCCGGGGGCGGGACCTGGACTTCTCCCAAATGGCCCGTTCCCTCTGCGAACGGACCGGGGCCGACGGCTTCATGGCTGTGGGGGACTCGGACCGGGCCGATTTCCGCCTCCATTTCTACAATTCCGACGGCTCCCGGGGGGAGATGTGCGGCAACGGCGCCCGGTGCGTCTGCCGCTTCGCCTACGACCGGGGCATCGCTGGACCGGAGATGGTGGTGGAGGCCGACGCGGGGCTGGTCCCCGGCTGGCGGCTGGATGAGGATCAGTACCGGATCCAAATGAATCTTCCCTCCCTGGTGGACCTGGACCGGCTCCCCGGGGTGGATTATATCGAGCTGGGCCTACCCGGCTCTCCCCACGGGGTCCTGCCGGTGCCGGGCCTGACCTGGGACATGGGCCCCGCCCTTCGCCCCCGGGCGGAGGCGCTGCGCCATGACCCGGCTTTCCCCAAGGGGGCCAATATCAGCCATTACGATCTCCTCTCCCCCGGCCGGGCCAGGGTCCTGACCTTCGAGCGGGGGGTGGAGGACTATACCCTGGCCTGCGGCACCGGCTGCTCCTCTGTGGCGGTGAGCCTCTGGACCCGGGGGAAGCTCCCCGGCGGCGTCCTGGAGGCCCAGTGCCGGGGCGGGACGCTGCTGGTCCAGGTCTTCGGGGAGGAGGGCCGGGTGGAGAAGCTGCTGCTCACCGGGCCGACGGAAATTTTATCGGTATTTCAAGCGTAAGTCGAATGATGGGGAAGGGAGGGAAGCGCCATGATCCGAATCGCCATCGCGGAGGACGATCCTGTCTATACCAGGCAGCTCCGGGAATTTATCGCCGCCTTTCAGCAGGAGTACGGCCAGGAGATCCATCTGAGCGTCTATCCCGACGGACAAGCCCTGCTGGACGAATATCAGAGCCAGTTTGACCTGCTGCTGCTGGACATCGAAATGCCCCGGCTGGATGGAATGTCCACGGCCCAGCGGATCCGCCTCCACGACCCGGAGGTGCTGATCCTCTTCATCACCGCCATGCCCCAGTACGCCATCCGGGGCTACGAGGTGGACGCCCTGGACTATATCCTCAAGCCCCTGGTCTACTTCCCCTTCTCCCAGCGGCTCAACCGGGCCATCAGCCGCGTCAAGAGCCGGACCAAAAAATATCTGGTCCTGCCCATCAAGGGCGGCACCAAAAAGGTGGACGTGGAGAACATCTTCTACGTGGAGAGCCAGGGCCACAACCTGGTCTTCCACACCAACGAGCGGCCCATCGTCACCTACGGGGCCATGAAGGAAATGGAGGAAAAGCTGGTGCCCATGCACTTTTTCCGGTGCAACAAGGGCTACCTGGTCTCCCTCGCCCACGTGGACAGCATCCAGGACGGCTGCGCCGTGGTCCACGGGGAAAAGCTGCTGATCTCCCGGGCCCGGAAAAACGAGTTTCTGGTGGCCCTGGCAAACTATATGAGCGGGGTGGCGCTGTAAATGGACCAAATCTTGAACCTGCCCCAGGCTTACGTGGGGGCGGCGGAGTGGCTGAGCTGCCTGGTGTTCCTCTACGGCATCAAGCCCCGCCGGGCCCTTCGGTACAATTTGATCCTCGCGGCGCTGTGGCTGGTGCTGCAGGTGTCCTACTTCGGCCTGTCGGAGTATTTTTCCCTGGCCATGTGGCTGCCGTCCCTGGCGGTGGCCCTGGGGCTGATGCTGGGAATGCTGACGATGCTGTGCGAGGTGGACCTAAAGCGGGGGCTGTATTTCACCATTATGGCCTTCGTCCTGTCGGAGCTGGCCTCGGCCATGGCCAATCTGGTCTGGACCCTCCATGTCTTCCTGTGGCGGGTGACGGAGCTGGTCCCCTGGCGCCGGGCGTTGACGGTGGCGCTGGTCTACCTGGCGGTCATCGGCGTTCTGTTCATCCTGGTGCGGAACAACCGGCGGAACCGGGCCCTGCTGAACGTGACCTGGCGGGACCTGGGGATCTGCGGGCTCATGGCGATGACGGTCTTCGCCGCCAGCAATCTGTGGGTCCTGGGGCCCACCATGCTGCGGCTTCCCTTCCAGGCGGAGAACAACCCGGAGCTGGTCCTCCTGCGGGTGATGACGGACCTGGGAGGCATGGCGGTGCTCTACGCCTACCACGTCCAGCGGATCGACTCCCAGAACCGGGAGGAGATGGGCGCCCTCCAGTCCATTCTGGAGAACCAGTACGCCCAGTACCGGATGAGCCGGGAGACTGTGGATCTGATCAACCGGAAGTACCATGATCTCAAGCATCAGATCGCCGCCCTCCGGGCCGAGCCCGACGCGGCCGCGAGAAATCAGTGGCTGGACGAGATGGAGGCGGACATCAAGGCATACGAGGCCCAGAACAAGACCGGCTCCTCGGTGCTGGACACCCTGCTGACCAGCAAGAGCCTGTACTGCCAGAAGCACCAGATCGACCTGACGGTGGTGGCCGACGGCAAGCAGCTCTCCTTTTTGAGCGTCATGGACATCTGCACCATTTTCGGCAACGCCCTGGACAACGCCATCGAGTGCGAGCTGAAGATCGAGAACAAGCTCAAGCGGATGATCCACCTGACGGTGACGGGGCAGAAGCAGTTTCTGCTTTTGCAGGTGGAGAACTACTGCCCGGAGGACCTGGAGTACCGGGGAGGGCTCCCCGTGACCACGAAGAAGGACCGGGCCAACCACGGCTTCGGCCTGAAAAGCATCCAGCAGACGGCGAAAAAATACGGCGGCACCACCGCCGTAGGCACCGAGGACGAGTGGTTCGTCCTCAAGGTGCTGATCCCCCTTCCGGAGCAGGAGGGACCCCAAAAATAGCGTCGTGCCCGGCCGTTTTGGCCGGGCATGGTCATTGTTAACAAAAGGAAACCGCAATTTTTATGCAGGATAACGAGTCGATTTTCCCCCAAAAAGGGCGAAATTGCAGATTGTGCAAAAAATCATGCAGTTTGTGCAACACCCCTTTTCAACGGTTGAAATTTATGTTATATTTTATCCGCGCTGAGGGCCAAGAGCGCCCTCCAATCGTGAGAGAAGTATTTTTTAACGAGGAGGAAACCAAAAAATGTTAGGCATCAACATTGAGGACGTAAAGACCACGTTAGGTCTGATGCAGGGGCAACTGATTGCCCTTGGCGTCGTGCTTGCGCTGGCCATTATCGTCACCATCGCGGTCGTCAAGCTTCCCAAGCCCTTGAAGAAGCTGATCCGCAAAGGTTCCTGGATCGCCTTTGTAGTCGCACTGGTGATCATCGTCAACCTGATTCTGACTGGCCCCGTATACTCCATCGTCAACCTCGCCCTGAGCAATGGCGGCGATATCAGCGAGGAGAGCATTACCGAAGCCAGCGCCCTCTGCGAGGATATCGCGGAGGAGGGTATCATCCTGCTGAAGAACGACGGACTTCTGCCTCTGGGCAGCGGCCCCAAGGTCAACACATTTGGCTGGGCTTCTACCAACCCTGTGTATGGCGGCACCGGTTCCGGCTCCCTGTCCGGCCTGTATGAGACAGTTTCTCTGCTTCAGGGTCTGACCAACGCCGGCATCTCCTACAACACCACGCTGACCGACTTCTACACCAACTGGCGCAGTTCCCGTCCCATGGTTGGTATGTGGGGCCAGGACTGGACCATCCCCGAGCCCACCATTGAAGAGTATGAGGCTGCTGGCATCTTTGATAACGCCAAGGCGTTCTCTGACACCGCCCTGATCGTTATTGCCCGCTCCGGCGGCGAAGGCGCCGACCTTCCCACCAGCCTGGATCCCAGTGTGGAAAGCACTTTCGCGGAAGGCGGTATGTTTGGTTCCTCCGGCGTCCGTCTCAGCGAGTACGCCGATGACCTGGATGCTTCCAAGCACTTCCTGGAGCTGACCAACCGCGAGAAGGCTATGGTCGAGCGCGTGACCAGCGAATTTGACAAAGTCGTGGTCATCATTAACGCCGCCAACCCCTTTGAGCTGGGCTGGGTCGATGAGTACGATTCCATCAAGGCCGTTCTTCAGGTTCCCGGCCTGGGCCAGACCGGCTTCAACGCTCTGGGCAACATCCTGACCGGTGAGGTCAACCCCTCCGGCAAGACCATCGACACCTATGTGTACGATATGACCCAGACGCCTTACTGGAACAATATCGGCAACTTTACTTACACCAACCTGGATGACGTCTCCCCCGAGTCCTACGGTGCGAAGATCTCTCCCAACTTCGTCAACTATGTGGAAGGCATCTACGTCGGCTATAAGTTCTATGAAACTGCCGCCGCCGAGGGCGCTATCGACTACGACGCTACTGTGCAGTATCCCTTCGGCTATGGCCTGAGCTACACGACTTTCGAGCAGACCATGGGTGAGCTTAAGGAGAGCAACGGCGTCATCAGCGTTGATGTTACCGTTAAAAACACCGGCTCCGCTGCCGGCAAGGACGTAGTGCAGGTTTACTACAATCCTCCCTACACCAACGGCGGCATTGAGAAGGCCAGCGCCAACCTGGTGGCCTTTGCCAAGACCAAGATGCTTAACCCCGGCGATAGCGATACTCTGACGCTCACTTTCAAGGTGGAAGATATGGCATCCTTCGACTATCAGACTAACAATGCCTGGGTTCTGGAGGCTGGCGACTATGTTATCTCCATCAACTCCGATTCTCATCGGGTGATCGATTCCAAGACCTACAACGTGGCTTCCACCGTGGTTTACGGTGAGGGCAACGCCCGGTCCACCGACAAGCAGACCGCAGTCAGCGTGTTCGGTTACGCGCAGGGCGACCTGACTTACCTGTCCCGTGCCGACCACTTCGCCAACTTTGAAACCGCCACCGCCGCTCCTACCAGCTATGAGATGAGCGCCGAGGCCAAGGCCGGTTTCTACAACCAGAGCAATTATGATCCTACCCAGTTTAACAACGCCAGTGATGTAATGCCCACCACAGGCGCCAAGAACGGCCTGACTTTGGCGGATGTTCGCGGACTGGACTATGATGACCCCAAGTGGGATCAGCTCTTGGATCAGCTCACCGTTAGTGAGATGAACAGCCTTATCGCCACCGGCGGTTATCAGAGTGTGGCTGTGCCCTCCATTGGCAAGACCCAGCAGGTAGACTGCGACGGCCCCGCCTCTATCAACAACAACTTCACCCAGAAGGCGTCCATCGGCTTCCCCGCCGGTGTGGTCATTGCGGGTACTTGGAACACCGAACTTGCCCGGTCTTTCGGTTCCTCCATCGGCAAGATGGCGGACGAGATGGACGTGTCCGGTTGGTACGCTCCCGCCATGAATATCCACCGTTCCGCTTTTGCCGGCCGGAACTTCGAGTACTACTCTGAGGACGGCTTCATCTCTGGCAAGATGGCCTCTAATGCCATCCTGGGTGCCGCTGAGCATGGCGTGTACTCCTTCATGAAGCACTTCGCCCTGAACGATCAGGAGACCAACCGTACCAACATGCTGTGCACCTGGTCCAACGAGCAGGCCATGCGGGAAATCTACCTGAAGCCCTTCGAGCTGTGCGTGAAGGAAGGCGGCTGCACCGCTGTCATGTCCTCTTTCAACTACATTGGTAATAAGTACGCGGGCGCCAACACGGAGCTGCTGAACACCGTTCTCCGTGGCGAGTGGGGCTTCCGTGGCATGGTTCTGACCGACTACTTCGGCGGCTACGGCTATCAGGATGCCGATATCCAGATCCGGAACGGTAACGACTTCTGCCTGACTCCCCAGGCCACCGATTTCAGCAACGTGACCGACCAGACCAGCGCTACCTCTGTGCTGGCGATGCGTCAAGCTGCTCACAACATCCTTTACACTACTGCCAACAGCCGGGCCTACGGCGGCAACTCTGGAGCTGGCATGCCCACATGGCAGATCATTCTGAACGTGGTTTCCGTTGTTGTGTATCTGCTGATGGCCCTGTGTGCATTCCTGGCCGTTAAGAAGTACCTGAAGGAGACCAAAAAAGAAGCTAAGCAGTAAGTTTTACCCATTCCCAAATCCTGGGGCCTCCCTCCTTCGGGAGGGAGGCCCTTCGCCCTGTTCAAAGGCGAGGGCCGGTGCGCCGGCCTTGGCCTCTGGATTGTTTCCCGGAATCAACTTTATCATAAGGAGAGATGAACGTGACCATCCAAGAATACGTCAAGAAGATGACCCTGGAGGAGAAGTGCTATCTCCTCTCCGGCAAGGACTTCTGGCAGACCCGGAGCGTCAAGCGTCTGGGGATCGCCAACATGACCCTGTCCGATGGACCTCACGGCCTGCGCAAGCAGGAGGGCGCCGGCGATCAGCTGGGCCTGAACGGCTCTGTGCCCGCCACCTGCTTCCCCACCGCCGCCACCATGGCCAATTCCTGGGACCCGGAGCTGGGCGAGGAAATGGGCCGGTATCTGGGCGAAGAGGCCGCCAGCCAGGACGTGTGCGTGCTTCTGGGACCGGGCCTGAACATCAAGCGCAGCCCCCTGTGCGGCCGGAACTTTGAGTATTTCTCCGAGGACCCCTACCTGGCGGGCAAAATGGCCGCCGCTTACGTCCGAGGCATCCAGGCCAACGGCGTCTCCGCCTGCCCCAAGCACTTTGCCGCCAACTCCCAGGAGCTGCGCCGGATGGCCTCCGACTCCGTGATGGACGAGCGGACCCTTCGTGAAATTTACCTCACCGGTTTTGAGATCGCGGTGAAGGAAGGCAAGGCCAAGGCCATCATGTCCTCCTACAACCGGGTCAACGGCGTCTACGCCAACGAAAACGAACACCTGCTCCAGGAGATCCTCCGGGACGAGTGGGGCTTCGATGGCTTCGTCGTCTCCGACTGGGGCGCCTCCAACGACCATGTGGAGGGCGTCCGGGCCGGTTCCCATCTGGAAATGCCCACCACCGGCGGCGACTCCGATCTGGAGCTGGTGGAGGCCGTCAAGTCCGGCCGCATCAGCGAGGAGATCGTTGACAAGCGCGTCGGCGAGCTGCTGGGCGTGATGCTCTCCACCCGGGCGGCGGTGGATCCTCTGAAGGGCAAGCCCTTTGACAAGGACGCCCACCACGCCATGGCCCAAAAGGCCAGCGAGGGCTCCATCGTCCTGCTGAAAAACGAGGGCGGCATCCTGCCCCTGCAGAAGGGCACAAAGGTCGCCGTCATCGGCGAATTCGCCCAGAAGGCCCGGTATCAGGGCGCCGGCTCTTCCGTGGTCAACCCCACCAAGGTGGAGAACGCCATGGACGTGATCGGCTCCTTCGATCTGAACGTCACGGGCTTTGAGGCCGGCTATCCCCGCTGCGGTGCCGGCGACCCCGAGATGCAGAAGAAGGCCGTGGAGCTTGCCAAGACCGCCGACGTGGTCCTGCTCTACATCGGCCTGGACGAGATCTCCGAGTCCGAGGGCCTGGACCGGCCCGCCATGAAGCTGCCCCAGAGCCAGGTGGATCTGCTGGAGGCCGTGGCGGAGGTCAACCCCAACGTAGTGGCCGTGATGGCCGCCGGTTCCGCTGTGGAAATGCCCTGGCTGCCCAAGTGCAAGGCCGTCATCCACGGCTACCTCTGTGGCCAGGCCGGCGCCACCGCCATGCTGCGGGCCATCATGGGCGAGATCAACCCCTCCGGCAAGCTGGCCGAGAGCTACCCGGTCAAGTACGAGGACGTGTCCTCCGCCCCCTACTTCCCCAGCAAGCAGCGCACCGCCGAGTACCGCGAGGGCCTGTATGTGGGCTACCGGTACTTTGACACCGTGGGCAAGCCCGTCACCTTCCCCTTTGGCTACGGCTTGAGCTACACCACCTTTGAATATTCCAACATCCAGGCCGACGCCAAGCAAGTCACCTTCCAGCTGACCAACACCGGCAAGGTGGACGGCGCGGAAGTGGCCCAGGTCTACATCTCCTGCCGCAACGGCCAGATCTTCCGGCCCAAGAAGGAGCTGAAGGGCTTCAAGAAGGTCTTCCTGAAGGCCGGCGAGACCCAGACCGTCACCATCCCCCTGGACGACAAGGCCTTCCGGTACTTCAACGTCAAGACCAACAAGTGGGAAGTGGAGACCGCCAACTATGACATCCTGGTGGCCGCCAACGTGGAGGATGTGAAGCTCACCGCCACCGTCCGGGTAGTGGGGACCGACGCCCCCAATCCCTATGGGGAGATGCCCAGCTACCAGTCCGGCAACATCGAGAACGTGCCGGATCAGGAGTTCGAGGCCCTGCTGGGCCGTCCCATCCCCGACGGGAGCTGGAGCGGCACCCTGGAGATGAACGACGCCATCTGCCAGATGTACTACGCCAAGAGCTGGCTGGGCCGGTTCGTCTACAAGATCCTGACCAATATGCTCAACAAGAGCATGGAGAAGGGCACCCCGGACCTGAACATCATGTTCATCTACAACGAGCCCTTCCGGGCCATCGCCAAGATGGTGGGCGGCCTGGTGACCATGGAAATGGCCGAGGGCATCCTCACCGTAGTCAACGGCCACTTCTTCAAGGGCATGGGCAAGATCATCGGCGGATTCTTCCGCTCCTTCGGCAAGCGCAAAGCCGCCAAGGCTATGGAATAATTTAGAAAGGAACGAAAAAATGGAAACTGTCAAAAAAATTTTCGCCCCGGTGATCAAGTGGTGGAACGGCTTTGTGGAGAAGCATCCCAAGCTGGCCGAGTGGGTCCGGGAAGGCGGGCTGTTCCTGGTGTTCAGCTACGTTGTCACCTTCATCAAGCTGCTGCTGTTGATGTTCCTGCCCGCCCTGTTCCATGCCATGGTCGGCGATGTGGAGTGGCTGTGGCCCGGCATCCCCGTGACCATGTTCGGCGTGAACTTTAAGCTGGCCATCATCGGCAACGCCCTGGAGACGGCCTCCACCGGCGGGTATCTGGTGGAGAGCGGCCTGGCCTTCACCCTGGCCAACCTGACCGCCATCGTCTTCGGCGAGATCATCAACTTCCCCCTGCAGCGGAACGTCACCTTCCGCAGCCACGGCCCCGTGGGCCTGCAGGCCCTATGCCACGGCGCCGCCACCATCGTGGTGTTCCTGGTCATGAACCTGTTCACCTGCATTTGGAACCCGGTGACCACCGCCCTCATCACCAATGAGGCCCTGCGGAACACCGTCAGCTCCATCGTGACCACCGTCGTCACCGGCGGCGTGGCCATGGTCATCATCTTCGCTGTGGATAAGATCATCTTCTCCCCCAACTTCGGCAAGAAGAAGGAATAAACCCACAAACCCAATCAAAACGGGCAAGGCGCACAGCCTTGCCCGTTCTGCTTATCAAATACCACATTTCCGAGTTTGCCGTCCGCAGACGGCAAATGGATTTCGATCCTTTTTTGCCAGGGCGTGTACCTGGCAAAAAAATCTATCAGGCGGCAGCCGTGCGAGCCTGGGAAAATTCTCCGGCGAGTGCGCGGATTCAGCCTGCGATCCCCTCCAAATGAAAGCCCAGCGAAGCGGGTCCCATTTGGAAGGCTGTCAAAAACCTTCGTTTTTGACAAGCTGCAAAACGGGCAAGGCCATGAACCTTGCCCGTTTTTGTGGAGCGCTGGCGCCAAGGGGTGAGATGCACCCCCGGCGCGGAGCGGCCGGTTTTTATCACACCGCGCTGAATTCCTCCGCATCGGCGGAGCCGTTGAGGGAGGCAAAGAGGGAGATCTGGGCGTCCCTGCCCATCTCCGGGGAGGTGGTCAGCATCAGCATTAGGTCCGGCTGGTCCTGCCGCAGCCGCAGCAGCGCGTCGGTGCAGGGCTCCACCAGGGAGGGCCCCGGCGCTTCGGGCAGGAGGGCGGACAGGTCCTTCGTCAGGCCCCAGCGCCAAGTTTCGGGGCGGTACTTGCCCAGAAGGGCCTCCTCCGGGTCCGCCTCCGCCTGGGCCGACAGGTGGGAACGGCTCTCCGCCAGCAGCGTCAGCCCCTCCCGGCCCCGTTCCAGGGTCAGGTCCAGACATAGAGCGGCCAGGTCGTTCCATTCCCGGACCGCCTGGGCCAGGGCGCCATAGACCGCCTCTTGAAAGGCGGATCGGTCAAAATCCATGGTCCATTCCTCCCGGAGGTCAGTTAACCTCGGACATTTCCAGAGTCAGTTCCTTTTTGGGGATCAGAAAACGCCGGATGGCGAACAGTCCCGCGATGCAGGCGATACTGACTACATTGCTGACCGGGTCCTCGTGGTCCAAAATGACCTGCCGGGCCAGGGCCATGGTCAGCACCTCGATGGTGTTGGCGGGGGTCATGTCGATGAGCATCCGGACGAATTCCAGACCCACCACAATGTTGAGCACACTGTGCAGATAGTGGTCCACTGAGGTGAAATAATCCGCTACGGTGAACATTCGGTAGATCTCCAATGCCAGCGTCCCCACCAGGACGACAAGGGTCGTCAGAGCAATAAACACTTCCAGGGCGTGGAGTATCCTGCGGATCCAGTTGTCGATCTTTTTATGCACGGCGGCGGCCTCCTTTATGTTGGAATAGCTTCATTATACACCACTTTCCCGGAAAAGGAAAGGGAAATTTCGAGAAAATCCTCCACTACGACAGGAAATGCCGCTCCATTTCCCTGTGGGCGGCGGCCACCTCCTCCTCCAGCTCCCGGGCCGGCATCCGCAGGACCCCGGAACGGAGGGACGAGAGCTGGACCAGGGCATCGGAGGTGGCCACCGTCACCGCGTAGCTGCCTCCCAGTTGGGCCGCCAGGGCCTCGATATAGGCGTCGGCGGTTTCGTTTTCCTTGGTGTAGACCACCTGGATGTTGTGATATTTGTCCTTCTCGCCTGGGCTGCCCTTGACCTTGTAGCCGTCGAAGACCAGGATCAGCCGGAGCTTCCGAAAGCCCGCGTAGCTGCTCAGGGCGTCCATGAGCCGCCGGCGGGCGGTTTCCAGGTCCTGCCGGGCCCAGGCGGCGAGCTCCTCCCACTGGAAAAGGATGTTGTACCCGTCCACAATGAGACAGCGCTCCCTGGGGGGCCGAATGGCGACCTCCTCCGTGGCGGGGCGGTTTTCCGGGGCGCGGTAACTGGGGCGCTTGATGGGGCCGAATTCCCGCTCCATAATGGCTTCCAACGCCCGGTCGTCGGCGGCCAGGTTCCGGGTCACGATCTCCGGCCGGGCGGAGCGGCCATAGCCGCTGTCTAGGTGCATATAGGCGGGCACCTGATCCCATTTCACCACAAAACCCGCCCCGTGGGCGCAGAAAATGGAGTCCGGGGAGTTGTCCAGGTCCGCCTCCGGGTCGTAGGCCGTCGCCTGGATCACGGCGTCGGCGTTGTGGCACTCGGCGTACCCCGCCGGAGCGAGCTGGATGCGGCCCCGGCCCTGGGTGTAGGCCGCAAGCTGGTCGGGGTAGTCCCCCACCTCCCCGGCGGGGACCCGGCCCTGGAGCAGAGCCTCCTGGCCGACGGTTTCCGGGGGCTGGATGGCGCCGCCCATGGCCCGGATGTCGGTGATGGCCCGGCCCACCTGGGCCGCCGGAAGGGTCAGAGTGAATTCATACCAGGGTTCCAGCAGCACCGACTGGGCCCCCATGAGGCCCTGGCGCACCGCCCGGTAGGTGGCCTGGCGGAAATCGCCGCCCTCGGTGTGCTTTAAGTGGGCCTTGCCCACCAGGAGGGTCAACCTCATGTCCGTGATGGGGCCGCCGGTCAGGACCCCGAGATGGGTCTTCTCGGCCAGATGGGTCAGGATCAGGCGCTGATAGTTGATGTCCAGCACGTCGGTGGAGCAGACGGTGCGATAGACCAGGCCGGACCCCCTGGGCAGGGGCTCCAGAAGCAGATGGACCTCGGCATAGTGCCGCAGGGGCTCATAGTGGCCGATCCCCTCCACCGGGGCGGCGATCGTCTCCTTGTAGTAGACCCGGCCGCTGTCCAGGGCGGCGTCGATGTGGAACCGGTCCGCCAGGGTCCGCAGGAAGACCTCCCGCTGGACCCGGCCCATGATCTGGACCTGGATCTGGCGGGCGCCCTTGTCGAAAAAGACCCGAAGCTGGGGGTCCTCCTCCTCCAACTGCCGCAGCTTGGGCAGGACCAGGGAGGGGTCGGCGGCGGTCCGGAGGCGGTAAGTCATGACGGGCTCCGTCACCGGGGGCGGGGCGTTCTGTTCCGCGCCTAGGCCCTGCCCGGCCCAGGTTGCGGTCAGGCCCGTGACGGCGCAGAGGGCGCCGGGGCCGAGCTCCTCCGGGGCGGTGAATCTGTCCCCGGAGTAGAGGCGGAGCTGGGTGATTTTTTCCTCCCGGGCCGCGCCGGTTCGGTCGGTGTAGGTCAGGAGGTCCCGGACCCGAAGGCGGCCCCCGGTCAGCTTGAGCCAGGTCAGGCGGACCCCCTGGGGGTCGTAGGTGATCTTGAAGACCCGGGCGGCCAGGTCCCGGCCCCAGGTCAGGCGGGGGGCGTAGTTGTCCAGCAGGTCCAGAAGTTCCCGGACTCCCTCCATCCGCAGGGCGGCCCCAAAGGCGCAGGGGAAGACCCGCCGGCCCGCGATGAGGCCCCGGAGGTTGCCGGGCGTGACCTGCCCGGTTTCCAGGTAGATATCCAGCAGGGCCTCGTCGCACATGGCGACGGCCTCCGCCAGGGCGGCTTCGTCCTGTTCAAAATCGAGACACCCCGGGTCCAGACGGGCCTGGAGCTGGTCCAGCAGCTCCCTCCGGGAGAGATGGGCCATGTCCATCTTGTTGACGAACAAAAAAACCGGCACCCGGTACCGTTTCAGCAGATTCCAAAGGGTGACGGTGTGGGCCTGGACCCCCTCCGCCCCGCTCACGACCAGCACGGCGCAGTCCAGCACCGGCAGGACCCGCTCCGCCTCGGCGGAAAAATCCACGTGGCCCGGGGTATCCACCAGGGTCACGTCAAACTGTTTCGTGGAGAAGAGGGCCTGCTTGGAGAAGATGGTGATGCCCCGCTCCCGCTCCTGGGCGGCGTTGTCCAGAAAGGCGTCTCGCCGGTCCACCCGGCCCAGGGTCCGCCGGGCCCCGGCGGCGAAGAGAAGGGCCTCGGACAAGGTGGTCTTTCCCGCGTCCACATGGGCCAGCAGACCAATACCACAAGGGATCTTTTTCTGTTCTTCCGCCATCCAAGAGCACCCCCTTCCGTGCATAATTTCAGATATTATAACACGGAAGGGGGCAATAG
>CANQQO010000025.1 GCA_947625965.1 uncultured Oscillospiraceae bacterium | reverse complement strand
CTTCTTTGGGTACTTTCTTGCTCGGGGCAAGAAAGTACCTCCCCCGGAAGGGGTCGGGGGAGCACCCACGAAAACAATTGCACCAAAATAAAAAGGTACAGTCTCCCAGAAATTTTTATTTTACAAGCAGGAATTGATATTCGCGGTAATATCTCGTATGTTGTTTTGAAGATTGGAATTGTCGCTTTTCAAGGCGACTTCCACCTTTCGAATGGCGTAGAGAATGGTGGAGTGATCTCTTGAAAATTCTTTTCCAATATCGGGAAGACTTAGATTTGTCAGCTTGCGGATCAGATAGATCGCCACCTGCCGCGCCTCCGTGGTACCCTTGTTTTTCAGCGTCCCCCGGAGGACCGATTCGTCGATGGAGTAAAATTTGCAGACCTGGCTGATGATCAGACTGGGGGTAGGCAGGGCGTTGCCCTCGCTTTTGAACATATCGTCAATGGCTCTGGAAATGTTTGGTAGGTCCAGGGGCATATTGTTCAGATCCCGGTAGGCCATGATCTTCTTGACCGTTCCTTCAATCTGCCGGACGTTGTTGGTCACATTGATGGCAATGTAATTGCACACATCGTCGGAGAGTTGGAGGCCCAGAGAGCTTGCCTTGTTTTTGAGAATCGCCATTCTGGTTTCGTAGTCCGGGGGCTGGATGTCCGCCAGGAGGCCCCATTCAAAGCGGGTCTTCAGCCGGTTTTCCAGCGTCAGCATATCGCTTGGCTTCCGGTCGGAGGTCATGACGATCTGCTTATGCTCCTCGTAGAGCTTGTTGAAGGTATGGAAAAATTCTTCCTGGGTGGATTCTTTTCCGGCGATAAATTGAATATCGTCAATCAAAAACAGGTCCGCTTCCCGGTATTTGCTGCGAAATTCCACATTTTTTCCGCTCCGAATGGCGGAGATCAGCTCGTTGGTGAATTCGTCGCCCTTGATATAGACGATGTTGGCGTCGGACTTCTGCCGCCGGACGCCGTTGGCGATGGCGTAGAGGAGATGGGTCTTTCCCACGCCCGCCGGACCGTAGATAAAGAGGGGGTTGTACACCTGCCCGGGGTGATTGGTCACCGCCACGGCCGCGCCGTGGGCGAACCGGTTGGAGGGGCCGACGACAAAGTTGTCGAAGGAAAATTGGGGATTGAAGTCCATGGCGGTGATGGGTTTGCCCTTGGACTTGTGGGCGGAGAGCTCCTCGTCGCCGTAGACGATGAGTTTTGCGTCGGAGTTGAAAATCTCCTTCAAAGCGTCCTGAATGTATTCGGTACACCGGCGGCGGATGATCTCCCGGCGGAAATCCGAGGAGGAGTAGAGGATGAGGTGTTCCTCCGTCAATTCCACGACCTCCGCGTCGTCAAACCAAGCCGAAACTGTAACGGCTCCCAGCCGTTCTTCCATATAGTTCAGGACCTTTGCCCAAACATAGGCTGAGGAATACATAGCAGGCTCCTTTCACAAAAAAGTCCGGAAAAATGGGCATACTTTTCCATAAATATTGTATCATATCTCTATGTAAAAAACAAGGTTTTTTTGTCCTATACATCTATATAAAAGAATTCCCCCAATTCTCCTATTTTTTGTACGCTTTGTGCCGGTCGGGCGGGCGGCCAGTGGCCGCCGGCGGCGTGCCGCCGCTGTCAATGCGTGCGCGGGCCTGGTGGGGATCGTTACACCTCCTGGGCTCGCTCGGTATCGTTCTTGCGGAGGAATGGGAAAGCTATTTTGAACGGAGGCTCTGTAAAAGGGCTATACACCCGGAAGCCGCTCCCAAGCGTGCCCGGATGGGTCCGCCGGGGTATGCGGCACCAGAGGAACCACGCCGTGGCCACGGAGTGGGCCACGGCGGTGGCTGCCCCCAGGTCCACCAGGCCCGGACGGGGGTCGCACTGCAATAGACGTACCATCCCGCTAATCCTCAACAGCACCGATTTAGAACCGCCCATTACCACAGCACTCTCAATCAGCGCAACGCACCAATTGGAACGCTGCACCGAAGGATTTGCAGAGCCACGGTAAACGCTGCACCAGGGTCGGCCCAATGCGAGAGAAGGCCGTCAATGCCCACCGCACTTCTTCTGGGGATGCCCCGGGCCGGCAATCAGCGCAGAAGGGTTGGACTTCCGGCGGGGATACCTAAGGGGCGGAGCCCCTTAGGCCGACTTCTTTGGGTACTTTCTTGCTCGGGGCAAGAAAGTACCTCCCCCGGAAGGGGTCGGGGGAGCACCCACAAAAACAATTGCACCGAAATAAAAAGGTACAGTCTCCCAGAAACAGCCGGAAAACACCTACACCTACAACCGTACCAAATAAAAAGGTACAGCCTCCCCCTCTCCCAACCGAAAACAGCGAAATTTCCGCGTTTATATATGGTTTCGACCGCCCTTCCGGACGGTCGAAATGGAATCATTCGCGGGATTTGGCATCCCGCCCAGCCTTTTCACGGACACCGTCCGTTAAAAGGTCCTGAATCGTAATACTCTCAAAAAAGTCGTCGATCAGCCGGTCCAGCTTTTCCCACATAGGAAGGGCGGCACAGCAGTCCGTCCGTGAACAGGCGGCGGGTCCCTCCGACGTGCAGGAGACCGGCGCTAAGCTCCCCTCCGTCAGCTTGAGAATGCCGCCGACAGTGTAGCCCTCCGGCGGACGGTTCAAACGGTAGCCGCCGCCCTTGCCGTGGACCGCCTCCACCAGACCCGCCTTGGAGAGAATCGCCATAATTGCCTCCAAATACTTTTGGGAGATCCCCTCCGCCTCCGCAATCTCTTTCAGAGGAACATATTCCCCCGGCGGCCGCTGGGCAAGAGAAACCATCACCCGCAGGGCATAGCGGCCCTTGGTGGATACGATCATGGCTTATTCCTCGTGAGAATGGCCTTCCGGGAAGTCCGCCTCGTCGTAGGGGATGCCATTCTTCTGATAGTAGTCCAGCAGCGCGTTTTTGATGGCCTCCTCCGCCAGAACGGAACAGTGCATTTTGTAGGCCGGCAAACCGTCCAGAGCTTCGGCCACCGCCTTGTTGGTCAGGGCCATGGCCTCCTTTACCGGCTTGCCCTTGATCATCTCCGTGGCCATGGAGGAGGACGCGATGGCGGACCCGCAGCCAAAAGTCTCAAATTTCACGTCCGTAATGATGTCGTTCTCAATCTTCAAATAGATCTTCATAATGTCGCCGCACTTGGCGTTGCCCACTTCGCCCACTCCGCTCGGATTTTCCAGAACGCCCACGTTCCTGGGGTGCATGAAGTGATCCATCACTTTTTCACTGTACAGGGCCATTAAAATTGCCTCCTTATAAAATATACTGCCGTTTTCCGACCTGAAGATCCCGCCACACCGGGGACATATTCCGAAGATAGGTCACTACCTCCGGGACCGTCTTCAAAATGTGGTCGATCTCCTCGTCCGTGTTGTACTCGCAAAGGGTGAGCCGCAGGGAACCGTGGGCCACGTCGTGGACACGGCCAATGGCCAGCAGCACATGACTGGGGTCCAGAGAGCCGGAGGTGCAGGCCGAGCCCGAGGAGGCGCAGACCCCCTTGGAATCCAGCAGCAAAAGCAGGGACTCCCCCTCGATGCCCTCAAAGCAGAAGCTGACGTTGCCGGGGAGCCGGTGCTCCAGATCGCCGTTGACGGCGCTGTGGGGGATCTGACTCAGACCCTGGATTAGCCGGTCCCGGAGAGCGGATACCTTCTTGGCGTTGGCCTCCATATGGGCGCAGGATTCCGCCAGGGCGGCGGCCATGCCGCAGATGCCGGGGAGATTCTCCGTGCCGGCCCGCTTGCCCCGCTCCTGGGCGCCGCCCTCGATGACGTTCACAAGGGGAAAACGATGGCGGACATAGAGCGCCCCCACGCCCTTGGGACCGTGGAATTTGTGGGCCGACAGACTCAACAGGTCGATGTTCTCCTTCTTCACGTCGATGGGCAGATGCCCCACCGCCTGGACCGCGTCGGTGTGGAAGGGGACCCCCGCCTCCTTGCACACCGCGCCGATCTCGGCAATGGGCTGAATGGTGCCGATCTCGTTGTTGGCGTACATGACGGTGACCAGGCAGGTGTCCGGCCGGATGGCCTCCTTCACCTGCTGGGCGGTGACCAGACCGTTCTCGTGAACGTCCAGCAGCGTCACCTCAAAGCCCTCGTCCTCCAGCTTGTTCAGGGTGTGGAGCACCGCGTGATGCTCAAAGGCTGTGGAAATGATATGCTTTTTCCCCCGCCGGGCCCCCAGACGGGCGGCGGAGAGAATGGCCTGATTGTCCGCCTCGCTGCCGCCGGAGGTGAAAATAATCTCCCGGGGCTCGCAGCCAAGACATTTCGCGACGGTGGCCCGAGCGTTCTCCAGAGCCTCCTTGGCCTTCTGCCCGGGGGTGTGGAGGCTGGACGGGTTGCCATAGACCGTGTCGAAATAGGGAAGCATGGCCGCGATGGCGGTCGGGCTCATTTTGGTGGTGGCGGCATTGTCCGCGTAAACTTGCATAGGATCACGTTCCTTCCATTTACCCAGTAAATCTATAGGTAATATAGCACTATTTGCCTACTTTGTCAATAGGCAGATCTCCCAGGACCTCCTCCAGCGTCCGGGCAAAATGCTCCAAGCCCGCCTGGTCCTCCCGCGTGAACCGGCCCAGGGTGGGGCTGTCGATGTCCAGCACACCCCAGAGGACGTTCCCGGCGTAGAGGGGCACCACCACCTCGGAGCGGGAGGCGCTGTCGCAGGCGATGTGGCCCGGAAAGGTGTGGACGTCGGGGACGAGCTGGCTCTGTCCCAGGGCGGCGGCGGTACCGCAGACCCCCTTTCCCAGGGGGATGACGATGCAGGCCGGCTTGCCCTGGAAGGGCCCCAGCACCAGTGCGCCGTCTTGAAGAAGGTAGAAGCCGGCCCAGTTGATGTCCTCCATCCGCTGCCAGAGCAGGGCGGAGGCGTTGGCCAGATTGGCGATCAGGTAGGGCACGTCCCGGGTCAGGGCCTCCAGCTCCCCGGCCAGACCTGCGTAAAAATGATCGATTTCCATCGTTTGCCTCCTTTTCCAATTTCTCCTGTCGAAGACCGCGCGGGTTTTTCGACAGTCCGAATCATCCATTATCATACTCCTATTTTGAATAAGGCGCAAGACCCTTCCAGAAAAAACCGGAAATCCCAGGCCGTTCCTGTTTTTTCGACTTTTACTGCGGTTATCCTTCGCGGGCCGGGTCATATTAAGGAGGCAGACCGAAATGGAGGGTTGGAATATGAAAAAATTGGGAAAATTGTGGCTTCCGATGCTGCTGTTGGCCCTGCTGCTGCCGCAAAGGGCCAGCGCGGACCAATTCTTGATACCGGTGGGCCAGGTGGTGGGCCTGGAGCTGTCCAACGACACGGTGACCGTGGCGGCGATCGACGAAATTCTGGGCCAGAGCGCCAAGTCCGCCGGACTTCAAACCGGGGATATCATTAAAAGCGTCAACGGCCAGCCGGTCACCACGGCCCAGGAGGTCCGCCGGGCCGTGGCGGAATCCCAGGGCTCGGTGGAGCTGGTAATTCTCCGGGATGGGAAGGAGCGGCGATTGGAGGTAGAGCCCGCGGCCACCCAGGAGGGGCGGCAGTTGGGGATCTATCTGCGCCAGGGCATCACCGGCATCGGCACGGTGACCTGGTATGACCCAGCCACGGGCCGATTCGGCTGTCTGGGCCACGGAGTCAACGATCCGTCCGGATCTCTGCTCGCCATGACCCGGGGCAGCGCCTATCCCGCCAGCATCCACGCGGTGAAGCGGGGCCAGTCCGGCCAGCCGGGCCAGCTCATGGGCACGGTGACGGACCGGACACCTCTTGGCACGCTGTCCGCCAACACGGGCCAGGGCGTATTTGGCGCGGCGACGATGGAATTTTCCGGCGAGGCGGTCAGCGTAGCCTCCGCCGGAGAGATCCACACGGGCCAGGCCACCATTCGCTCCACGATCGAAGGGAACGTGGTACGGGAGTATTCTGTGGAAATTCTGAAAATATATCCAAAATCCCGTCAAAACGGGCGGAATCTGCTGCTGAGAGTCACAGACCCGGTCCTTTTGGAGGCCACCGGCGGCATTGTCCAGGGAATGTCCGGCAGTCCGATTTTACAGGACGGCAAACTCATCGGCGCGGTGACCCATGTGCTGGTGAACGACCCTACCACCGGATATGGGATCTTCATTGAAAATATGCTTGCCGCAGCGGGGTGAACCAAGGGAAAAAACGGTCCTTACAGCAACGCACAGCTCGCGCGTTGCTGTAAGGACATTTTCTATTCTTTTTGCTGTTTGATTGATTTCCTTGAGTGACGCCTGCAAATCCGGTCTTATCAAAATGGTGGACGATACCGTTGGGGTAAAAAACAGAAAATACCTCCCCTATTGGGCGTGAAATTTTCTTGACTGGCAATTGACTGTCAGAATTTTTACCTCATAAATGAGCAATAAATTGTTTCAAATATCAATACTTTTTACTAATTTTATAAACTTTTTTACAATTTTTTTGATTGATCGGTCGTTGCATAATGGAACGGCGGTCCCTTCGTGTGTTTGAAAAAGCGTCAACGAGCTTTCCGCCCGTTGACGCTTTTTGGATCTGGGAAACCGCTCTTTCCCTCAATCCCCGCCCAGGAGGAGCTGGGCAAGGGCGGAGGTTTCGTCGAGGATGACCGTCTTCTCGTCCCCGGTCAGACTTTGCTTCAGCGCGTCCAGGGCCAGGGTGAACTCGTAGAAGTCCCGCTTGTCGTCGCTGTCGTAGGCCTCGGCAAGGATTCGCATATACTCCGCCTCACCTTCGGCCACCAGCTTGGCCGCCTCCGCCCGAGCGTTGGAGACAAGAATGTTGACTTCCTTGTCCACATTGTTCCGAAGGATCGAAGCCTCGTACTCGCCGTCGGCGGCGTACTTTTCCGTCATCTGGTTCCGCTCGGAGATCATCCGGGCGTAGACCGCGTTCAGATTGGACTCCGGCAGGTCGAACTGCTTGATCTTTACGTCCATCACCTCGATGCCGTAGCTCGCCGTGCTGGCGTTGACGGTGGAGGTGATGCTGTCGTAGATCTCGTTCCGCTTGGCACCGTCTTCCATGTTGATGATGTCCGACTGAGCCAGGGTGTTCATCAAATTCTTCATGGCGTTGTAGGTCTGGGAGTCCAGGCGCTGCTCCGCCACGCTGGTGGAGCCCAGGGTCTGGTAGAACAGCAGCGGGTCCCGGATCCGCCAGAGAATATAGCAGTCTACCGTCATATTCTGCTTGTCCAGGGTCAGCACTTCGGACGGAGGAATGTCATAGAGCATGGTGGCCTTGGGGAAATACTTCACGCTGTCCAGGAAGGGGACCTTGAAGTGGAGCCCCGCCTGGTCCGTGGTGGAGATGATCTGGGAAAACCGAACGGTGCAGGCGTATTCGTTCTCCTGGACCGTGTACATGGAATTGAATAGGCAGACGATCAGCGCCAGCGCCGCGAGGACCAGGACTACGCCGCCCACAGTTTTTTTCATCATGTCAATTCTCTCCTTCCTGAGCCGGCTGGGTGGCCGGGGTATCGGTTTCGTCTCCCGTGAAGCTTTCGAGGGGCAGGAGCATCTGCACGCCGCCGGCCGAGGAGGTGTTGATATACAGCCGGACCCCCGGCAACACCTGGGAAATGGCCTCGTAGTACATCCGGGAGCGGGTGATGTCCGGGTTCAGGGCGTACTGCTCGTACATGGCTTGGAACATGGCCACCTGCTCCACGGCCTCGTTGATCCGGGCCTGCTTTAGGTACTCGGCGTTCTGGGTGAGCTGGTCCGCCTGGGCCTGGGCCGCGGGGAGCTGGGCGTTCTGGTAGGCCCGGGCGTCGTTGACCACAGTCTCGGCCCGCTGCTTGGCGGTCTCCACGGCCTTGAACGCCTCGATGACCTCCTGGGTGGGGGGCTCGGAGTCCTGGATCTTCACATCCACCAGGGAAAGCCCGATGTCATACTGCTCCAAGATCTGGCTCACCAGATCCCGGACCTGCATCTGGATGTTTTCCTTCCCGTCGGTGAGCACCGCGTCCACCGAGGAGGAACCGACCACGTTCCGTACCTGGCTCTGGATCAGGTTTCTGAGGATCAGCTCCGGCTGCGTGGAGGCGAAGAGGTAGCGCTCCGGGTCTGAAATTTTATACTCAATGAAAAATTCCACGTTGACGATGTTGTAGTCGCCGGTGATCATGGTACTCTCCTTGGACATGACGTCGTAGCCGTCGGGGGAGTTAGAATTGGTTCGATAGCCCAGCTCGATGGACTGGTACACGTTCACGTCCACCTTGTGGACCTGCTGGATGCCGAAGGGCAGCTTGAAGTGGACGCCCGCGCCGGTGACCTCCGTGACCTTGCCGAAGGTGGTGATGACGGCCTGCTGCTTATCGTCCACGGTGTAGAAGCAGCTCAGGCTCCCGGCCAGGACGAGCAGCGCCAGCGCCACCGCCACGACGATTCCGAAGATCTTCCCGAAGGACCAATTTGGCTTTTTGGGGCTGCCGGTGCTGGTCCAGTTGTAGGTTTCACTCATTTTTGGTATCTCCTTTTCTCAAGTATTCTTTTTCCCGCAGGGAAAGCATTTCCTGGGCCTGCTGGCCCAGTCTGGCGGCGGCCCAGGCGGTGAGCATGATCTCCAGCGCGGCCCGGACCCGCTCCCTCGCCTCGGGGGAGGGGGCGTTGTACTCCGCGAGGGCGGCGTTCAACGCCTGCTCCCGCTGCTCCGGGTCCCCGAGCTGCCGGATATCGGCGGCCAGCCGGACAAAGAGGAAGTAGAGCTCCGCGTCGTCGATGATGTCGTCGTCAGGGTCGTCCAGGCGGCCGTTGACGTAGGTGAGCAGTCCGCAGATCCGCTCCATGGGCAGGACGCTTTTGAGCATATTGATGCTGATGATGCGGCAAACCTGGCTCATGGAGTACCGCTTTTTCTCCGGCGGCGGCAAAAAGCCCCGCTTGACCCAATTTTGGACGGTATAGCTCTCCAGCCCGGTGATGCTGGTGACCTGGCTGAGTACCATTCCCCCCGCCAGAAACATGGCGGAAAACCTCCCGGCCACCTGCCCGGCCTCCTCCCGAGGCACCTTCATCGCCGTCCCGGGCACGGTCCATTCCATGGGAAAACACCTCCTTGAATTTGATGAGATGATTATATCACACAGTTACGTGATTGTCAATAGTAATTTAATGACCATTTTAAGAATTTTTGGAAATATGGATTTGACTCTTTACGAAATCAAAAATATGTAGTAAAATATCTTCATGCAGGCGGCGTGCCGCCGGCGGGCGGCCAGTGGCCGCTGACAATGCGTGCGCCGGCCTGGTGGAGATCGTTACACCTCCCGGGCACGCTCGGTATCGTTACTGCGGGCGCGATAGCGCTCTGGTGTCGTTACCCTTGCCACCAGCCTGGTTTCGTTCTTGCGGAGGAGTGGGCAACCCTTTTTGAATAGAGGGCCTGCAAAAGAACTTGGCACTCCGTAAAAGCTCCCGAGCGTGCCCGGATGGGTCCGCCAGGGTATGCGACACCAGAGGAACCACGCCGGGGCCACGGAGTGGGCCACGGCGGTGGCTGCCCCTCGGTCCACCAGACCCGGACGGGGGTCGCACCGCAATAGCTGTACAAACCCGCTAATCCTCCCCTGCACCGATTTAGAACCGCCCGTTAGCAACCTCTTTCAATCAGCGCAACGCACCAATTGGAACGCTGCACCGAAGGATTTGCAGAGCCACGGTAGACGCCGCACCAGGGTCGGCCCAATGCGAGAGAAGGCCGTCAATGCCCTCCGCACTTCTTCTGGGGATGCCCCGGGCCGGCAATCAGCGCAGAAGGGTTGGACTTCCGGCGGGGTTCTCCAAGGGGCGGAGCCCCTTGGGCCGACTTCTTTGGGTACTTTCTTGCTCGGGGCAAGAAAGTACCTCCCCCGGAAGGGGTCGGGGGAGCACTTACAATGATAATTGCACCAAAATAAGAAGGTACAAGCCCCCAGAAAAGGCCAGAGTAGCCCCCACGATCATAACTGCACCGAAATAAAAAGGTACAAGCCCCCAGATAAGAAGACCCCCCAGATAATACCCCCACCCTATCCCCATCTGTCCCTACGAAAAGAGAGAAAAGGAGGGCACCATTTCTTGAGCAAGTGTCTCAAATGCGGCCGGGAGGCCGAAGAGAATAACGTATTTTGTCCGTCCTGCCTGGCGGACATGGCGAACTACCCGGTGAAGCCGGGCACCCCGGTGGTCCTCCCCACCCGTCCGGCCCGGACGCCGGATCACCGTCCGTCCCCCCGGGCCACCCCGCCGGAGGCGGTGATCGCCCGCCTCCGCCGTCAGCGGCGGTCGCTGTGGATCGCGGTGGCGGCCCTGTCCGCCGCGCTGTGCCTGTGCGCGGCGTTCCTCCTGGTCCAGTGGCTGGTCCCGGAGGAATTTCCCTCCGTCCCCATCGGGCAGAATTACATCACCTCCACCGGCTCCTCCGAGGGCAATGTTTCACGTGAAACATCCACCCCCGTTTCGGAATCAGGAGGATAGACTATGGGAAAAATAATAGCCATCGTGAACCAGAAGGGCGGGGTCGGAAAGACCACCACCGCCGTAAACCTGACCGCCGCCCTGGGGGATTTGGGAAGAAGGATCCTCCTGTGCGACTTTGACCCCCAGGCAAACGCCACCTCCGGAATGGGCCTGGACAAGCGAAAGCTGAAAAAGACCGTCTATGACGCCGTCATTGAAAACGCGGAGGGAAAGGACGCCGTCGTCAAAACCAGGTTCGGCGACGTCCTCCCGGCCTCCCAGGAGCTGGCGGGGGCGGGGGTGGAGCTCCTGGAAATGGAGCGGCCCCAGCACCGGCTGAAAATGGTCCTGGACCCCCTGCGGGAGCTGTACGACGGCATCCTGATCGACTGCCCGCCCTCCCTGGAGACCCTGACCGTCAACGCCCTGGCCGCCGCAGACAGCATCCTGATCCCGGTCCAGTGCGAATACTACGCCCTGGAGGGACTGTCGGACCTCATGAGTACGCTGAGATTGATCAAGAAACGAATCAATCCAAGATTGGAAATTTTCGGCGTGATCCTGACCATGTACGACGGCCGGACCCATTTCTCCGCCCAGGTGGCCCAGGAGGTCCGGCGGCACTTCCCGGGAAAGGTCTTCGCCGCCGTGATCCCACGGAACATCCGCCTGGCCGAGGCGCCCAGCCACGGCCTGCCCGTCACGCTCTATGATAAGAACAGCCGGGGCGCGGCGGCCTACCGGGACCTGGCCCGGGAGATCGACCAAAAGCTGTGAAAGGAAGGTGAAGCCATTGGCAAATCAAAAGGGACTGGGAAAGGGCCTTGCCTCCCTCCTGGGCGACCTGGACGAGGACGCCGCCCCGGGGGAGCAGGGAAATTACAAGCTCCTGCCCCTGTACAAGATCGAGCCCAACCCGGACCAGCCCAGAAAAAACTTTGACGGGGAGGAGCTCCAAGCCCTGGCGGATTCCATCTCCGTCCACGGGCTGCTGCAGCCCATCACCGTCCGGGAAACGGACTCGGGCTATTACCAGATCGTCGCCGGGGAGCGGCGATGGCGGGCGGCGCGGCTTGCCGGCCTGGACCAGGTGCCGGCCCTGCTGGTGGAGGCG
The DNA here is from genome assembly GCA_947625965.1 of uncultured Oscillospiraceae bacterium. GTDB lineage: Bacteria > Bacillota > Clostridia > Oscillospirales > Oscillospiraceae > Faecousia. Next base: position 15,078 of record CANQQO010000025.1, on the reverse strand, counting down.
GACGACCGGAAGTCCAAGGAGATCGCCCTCATCGAAAACCTCCAGCGCCAGGACCTGAACCCGGTAGAGGAGGCCATGGGCTACCAGACCCTCATCCGGGAGCACGGCCTGACCCAGGACGAGGTGGCCAGACAGGTAGGCAAGTCCCGCCCGGTGGTGACCAATTCGATGCGGCTCCTGACCCTCTGCCCGGAGGCCCTGGAAATGCTGAAAAACGGGGCCATCACCGCCGGCCACGCCCGGGCCCTCCTGACGCTGCCGGAAAAAAAGCAGCGGGAAGCCGCCCAGAAGGTATCCGCCCTGGACCTGTCGGTCCGACAGACGGAGCAGCTTTGCAAAACGCTGAATCAAACCACCAAGCCCAAAAAGGACCCGCCTCTCCGGGTGGATTACGTGGCCGAATGTGAAAAAAAGCTGTCCAAACACCTGGGCCGGGGGGTCAAGATCGTCACCGGAAAGCGGAAGGGCCGCTTTGAAATTGAATTTTACGGGCCCGAGGACCTGCAGACCCTGCTGGACAACCTCCTGACCCTGGAACAAGAAGGGAAGAATACAAATGCTTGACATCAAACGCATCAAAGAGGACCCGGAAGGGGTAAAGGCCGCGCTGAAGGCCAAGGAAGTGGACTGCGACGAGGCCGTTGACAAGATCCTGGCCCTGGACGAGGAACGCCGCCGCCTCATCGCCGACACGGAGACCCGGAAGGCCCGCCAGAACAAGGTCAGCAAGGAGATCCCCGCCCTCAAGAAGCAGGGCAAGGACGTGGACCCCATCCTCAAGGAGATGGCGGAGCTGAAGGCGGGCCTTGCCGAGGACGCCGCCAGGCTGGATCAGGTCCAGGCGGAGTACCGGACCTGGATGCTCAGCCTGCCCAACCTGCCGGACCCGGACCTGGTCCCCGGGGGGAAGGAGAACAACCAGCCCCTCCGCTACTTTGGCGAGCCCCACAAATTCGACTTTCCCCCCAAGCACCATGTGGACCTGTGCCAGGACCTGGGGCTGATCGACTACGAGCGGGGCACCAAGCTGGCCGGTTCCGGCTTCTGGATGTACACCGGCCTGGGCGCCCGGCTGGAGTGGGCCCTGCTGAATTACTTCATCGACGCCCATGTGGCCGACGGATATGAATTCATCCTGCCGCCCCATATGCTGGAGTACCAGTGCGGCGAGACGGCGGGCCAGTTCCCCAAATTCGCCGACGAGGTCTACAAGATCGCCAACCCCACCGACGACCGGATCCACTATATGCTCCCCACGGCGGAGGCGGCCCTGGCCAGCGTCTACCGGGACGAGATCCTGGCGGAGAAGGACCTGCCCAAGAAGTTCTTCTCCTATACTCCCTGCTTCCGCCGGGAGGCCGGTTCCCACCGGGCCGACGAGCGGGGCATGGTCCGGGGCCATCAGTTCAACAAGGTGGAGATGTTCCAGTACACCCGGCCCGAGGACTCCGACGATGCCTTTGACGAGCTGGTGCGGAAGGCCGAGGACCTGGTGAAGGGCCTGGGCTTCCACTTTAGGACCGTGAAGCTGGCGGCGGGAGACTGCTCCGCCTCCATGGCCCGGACCTACGACATCGAGATCCAGATCCCCTCCATGAACGGCTACAAGGAAGTCTCCTCCGTGTCCAACGCCCGGGACTATCAGGCCCGCCGGGGCAACATCCGCTTCCGCCGGGAGGGCGGCAAGATCGAGTATGTCCACACCCTCAACGGCTCCGGCCTGGCCACCTCCCGGATCTTCCCGGCCATGGTGGAGCAGAACCAGCGCGCCGACGGTTCCATCCTGGTCCCCGAGGTGCTGCGCAAGTACCTGGGCGGCCTGGAAATCATTCAAAAATCTTAATTTCAAATAAAAAGGAGCGCTACTATGGAAAAAATCAAAAAACCCTCCTGGTGGGAGGAGTTCAAGTCCTTCGCCGTGAAGGGCAACGCCATGAACCTGGCCGTCGGCGTCATCATCGGCGCCGCGTTCCAGAGCATCATCAGCAGCCTGACGAATGACGTGATCATGCCCATCGTCTCCATCTTCCTGGGGGGCATCGACTTCTCGGAGATGAAGCTGGTCCTGCCCCGGCTCTTTGGGCCGGCCCCGGTGGACGAGGCGGGCAACGCCATTTTGAACACCCTGAACTACGGCAACTTCATTTCCGCCGTGATCAACTTCTTCATTTTGGCCCTGGTGGTGTTCTGGCTGGTGAAGGGGCTGAACAAGCTGACGGAGTTGGCCGCCCCGCCCAAGGAGGAGCCGGAGCCCGAGCCCGCGCCCGAACCCTCCAGCGAGGAAAAGCTGCTGACCGAAATTCGTGACCTGCTAAAGGAAAAATAAGGAGAGAATAGCATGTACAAAATCGTTCGTAAAAAGGAGCTCAACCCCTCCGTCACCTTGATGGATGTGGAAGCGCCCTTCATCGCCAAGAAGGCCAAGGCGGGCCAGTTCATCATCTTCCGGGTGGATGAGCTGGGGGAGCGGGTGCCCCTGACCATCGCCGGGTACGACCGGGAGAAGGGCACCGTCACCATTATTTTCCAGAAGGTGGGCTTCTCCACCAACGCCCTGGGCGCTCTCAACGAGGGCGACTACATCCGGGACTTTGTGGGCCCCCTGGGCCGCCCCACGGAAGTGGAGGGGGTCAAGCGGGTCTGTGTCGTCGGCGGCGGCGTGGGCTGCGCCATCGCCCTGCCCTCCGCCCAGGCCTTTAAAGAGGCCGGGGCAAAGGTGGACGTGATCGTGGGCTTCCGGAATAAGGACATCGTCATTTTGGAGGACGAGTTCCGGGCCTGCGCCGATAACCTCTACCTCATGACCGACGACGGCTCCTACGGGGAGCATGGCTTCGTAACCGTCAAGCTCCAGGAGCTGCTGGAGCGGGGCGAGCAGTACGACCGGGTGCTGGCCATCGGCCCCGTGCCCATGATGAAGTTCGTCTGCAAGACCACCGAGCCCTTCGGCGTCAAAACCATGGTGTCCCTGAACCCCATCATGGTGGACGGCACGGGGATGTGCGGCGGCTGCCGGGTCACTGTGGGGGGCCAGACCAAGTTCGCCTGCGTGGACGGCCCCGAGTTTGACGGCCACCAGGTGGATTTCGCGGAGCTGATGAGCCGCAACGGCGTCTACCGGGAGCGGGAAGCCCAAGTCACCAAAGATCACGCCTGCCGTATTGAAACCATGGGCAAGCGGCTGATCCCCTAAGGAGGAAGCGTCATGGCAAATATGATTTTAACCAAGACCCCCATGCCCGAGCAGGACCCCCAGGTCCGGGCCCGGAATTTCCAGGAGGTGGCCCTGGGCTACACCGAGGAAATGGCCATGGAGGAGGCCAAGCGGTGCCTCAACTGCAAGCATCCCCACTGCGTGGAGGGCTGCCCCGTCAACGTGCGGATCCCCGAGTTTATCGCCAAGGTGGCGGCGGGAGATTTCCAGGCGGCCTATGAGATCATCACCTCCACCAACGCCCTGCCCGCCCTGTCCGGCCGGGTGTGCCCCCAAGAGAGCCAGTGCGAGGCCAAGTGCGTCCGGGGCGTGAAGGGCGAGCCGGTGGCCATCGGACGGCTGGAGCGGTTCGTGGCGGACTGGTACCGGCAGCACGTCAACGCCATGCCGGAGAAGGCCCAGCCTAACGGCAAGAAGGTGGCGGTGGTGGGCTCCGGCCCTGCCGGCCTGACCTGCGCCAGCGACCTAGCCAAGAAGGGCTACCAGGTGTCGATTTTCGAGGCCCTGCACACCGCCGGCGGCGTGCTGGTCTACGGCATCCCCGAGTTCCGTCTGCCCAAAGCCATCGTGGCCAACGAGGTGGAGAAGCTCCAGGCCCAGGGCGTGGAGGTCATGACCAACATGGTCATCGGCCGGGTCCTGTCCATCGACGAGCTGTTTGAAATGGGCTACCAGGCGGTGTTCGTGGGCTCCGGGGCGGGCCTGCCCATGTTCATGAACATCCCCGGCGAATCCCTGAAGGGCGTCTACTCCGCCAACGAATACTTAACCCGGACCAATCTCATGAAGGCCTACACCGAGGAGGCCGACACCCCCATCGCCAAGTCTCAGGCTGTGGCGGTGGTGGGCGGCGGCAACGTGGCCATGGACTCCGCCCGCTGCGCCATGCGTCTGGGCGCGGACAAGGTGTACATCGTCTACCGCCGGGGCGAGGCGGAAATGCCCGCCCGTCTGGAGGAGCGCCATCACGCCAAGGAGGAGGGCATCGAATTTAAGACCCTCTGCAACCCGGTGGAGATCCTGGGGGACGAGAACGGCAACGTCAAGGCCATCCGCTGCATCCGGATGGAGCTGGGCGAGCCCGACGCCTCCGGCCGCCGCCGTCCCGTGGAGATCCCGGGCAGCGAGTTTGAGCTTCCCGTGGACACGGTGATCATGGCCCTGGGCACCAGCCCCAACCCCCTGATCCGCTCCACCACCCCCGGCCTGGAGACCAATCGGAAGGGCTGCCTCATCGTGGACGAGAAGGAAATGACCACCCGTCCGGGCGTCTTTGCCGGCGGCGACGCCGTTACCGGCGCGGCCACGGTGATCCTGGCTATGGGCGCGGGGAAGAAAGCCGCCGCAGCTATTGACGAGTATCTGAGCAAGTAAGCACCCCCGGCGGCGCCAGGAGCCCCGGGAACAGGGCGCTCCGAAAAAAACGCGCCGAAAAAAGGAAAAATCCGGCTGGAAAGGAGGCAAACGCCGCCTTTCCAGCCGGTATTGATTTCGTCCGTTTTTGCAAGAGGACCTTTCAGTGGATCAATAATTCTCCGCGTGGACCTCAAAATAGCTCTGGGGATGGTTGCAGGTGGGGCAGACCTCGGGGGCCTTGGTGCCGACCACGATGTGCCCGCAGTTCCGGCACTCCCAGACCTTGACCTCGCTCTTTTCAAAGACCTGGGCCGTCTCCACGTTCTTCAGCAGAGCCCGGTAGCGCTCCTCATGGGTCTTCTCAATGGCGGCCACCAGACGGAACCGGGCGGCCAGCTCCGGGAAGCCCTCCTCCTCGGCGGTCTTGGCGAAGCCCTCGTACATATCCGTCCACTCGTAGTTCTCCCCATCGGCGGCGGCGGCGAGATTCGCCTTGGTGTCGCCAATGCCCTGGAGCTCCTTGAGCCACAGCTTGGCGTGCTCCTTCTCGTTCTCAGCGGTCTTCAGGAAGAGGGCGGAGATCTGCTCATAGCCCTCCTTCTTAGCCACACTGGCAAAATAGGTGTACTTGTTCCTAGCTTGGGACTCGCCGGCGAAGGCGGCCTCCAAATTCTTCTCGGTCTGGGTGCCCGCGTATTTGCTCATAACGCATATCCTCCTTGTTTTTGGCGGAGCGGACCGCCGTTTGGAATATTATAGCGGATATGGCCGAAAATTGCAATCCCCTATTTAAGAATCATTCCTGTTTATTTTCCAAATCCCTCCGCGCGGGGTACCTTTTGCCGATCTCCCCCCGGGGCGGGCCCCGCTTTCGGCGCGAAATGGGATAGAAGGGCTTCCGAGGCCCTGCCGGCGTCCTCCGGGCGGCGCGGCATGGCGGGAAGTCTACATTTCTTGAAAGAAAGTGGACGACACCGGCCCTTTCCGGTGCTATAATAGGCATAAGATTTCCGCTTCCGGGCGAAAGGAGCCATCATGAAAAACCGCTGCTGTCCCAACTGTATGCGACCTCTCAAACACGGGCTGCCCTGCCCCGCCTGCGGCTGCCGCCGGCCGCCCCAAGTCCAGCCCCATCAGCTCCCGCCGGGGACGCTGCTGGCGGGCCGGTATCTGCTGGGCCGGGTCCTGGGGGAGGGAGGCTTCGGCATCACCTATATCGGCCTGGACACCCGGCTGGAGCTGCGGGTGGCGGTGAAGGAGTACTATCCCGTCCTCAAGGTCCGGCGGGATACCCACGGCGGGCAGTCGGTGCGCCGGTTCTCCGGCGTGGCCGGCCAGGGCTTCGAGGATGGCCGGGACCGGTTCCTCCAGGAGGCCAGGACCATGGCCCGGATGGACCGGACCCCGGAGATCGTCGCCGTCCGGGACTATTTCCAGGAGAATAACACCGCCTACATCGTCATGGAGTATGTGGAGGGCGTCACCCTCAAGGACCTGGTGGCCCGGGAGGGAAGAATGCCCGCCGGGCGGATCCTGGAATGGATGAAGCCCATCTTCCGGGCCCTGGAAACGATGCACAGCCTGGGCCTGATCCACCGGGACATCAGCCCCGACAACCTGATGCTGGAGGGCGACCGGGTCCGGCTCCTGGACTTCGGCTGCACCCGGGAGGCCGCCGCCCTGGGGGGCCAGACCATGACCATTCTGCTCAAGCAGGGCTATTCCCCGGTGGAGCAGTATCAGCACAAGGGCCAGGGCCCCTGGACCGACGTCTATACCCTCGCCGCCACCTTGTATTTCTGCCTTACCGGCGTTTCCCCGCCCCAGGCATTGGATCGGATCTGCGAGGATGAGCTGGTCCCGCCGCGAAAGCTGGGGGCCGACCTGACGGAGGCCCAGGAGCGGGCCCTCCTGTTTGCCATGGGCCTACAGCCCACCCACCGGTTCCGGTCGATCCGGGACTTTTACGACTCCCTGTATCTGGGGGTCCCGGTGCCGGACCGGCCCCAGCTCCTCTATGGCCCGGACTATGTTCCTCCGGATCTGCCTCCGGAGCCGCCGGCCCCTCTGCCGGCCCCTCTGCCGGAGCCGAGGGACCTGGCGCCGGAGGAACGGAAGATGGAGGAGGAGCCCTGGCGTCTGCCGCCGGTGTCCGAGGAGACGCCGCCCCCGGCCGAGGCCAAGAAAAGGCCCTGGCTGCTCCTGGCTGCCGCCGCAGGTCTGCTCCTGGCGGCGGGGGGCTGGCTCTTGCTCCGCCCCTGGGCCCCCATGCAGGACCCGCCCCAGACCACCGGCTCCGCCCCGCCCCCCACAGATACGGCCCGGGACCGGACCGTGACCGCCGGCGACGCCCAGGCCCTTTTGGACGCCCTGGCGGACCCGGCGATCGACGCGGTGCGGGTCCCGGAGAACACCATCCTGACGCTTCCCGCCGTCACTGTTGAAAAGCCCCTGACCCTGGGTCCCGGGGCCTCCCTGACGGCGGAGGCCCTGACCGTGGCCCCCAATGGCCTGGTGACCCTGGAGGCCGGGAGCTTCCTGGAGGCCGAAGGCAGCTCCGCCATCCGGGGGACCCTGCGGGGAGGGGCGGAGGCGGAGATGATCTTTCACACGGACCTGACCGTGGACGGCGGGACGGTGGAGGCCGAGGGCGGTTTGACGGTGGAGAGCCTGCTCCAGGTCGCCTCCGGCGGCCATGTCCGGGCCGGGCAGATCAACGCCTTCCACTATTTATTGGAGTCGCCGTCGGATCTGGCGGGCAACACCAACGCCGGGGAGGAGAACACCTTCTTCCTGGACCTGTCCGCCCTGGGATCGGCCCAGACCGTCTCCACCGTGGACGAGCTGCTGGCGGCGGCCAGCGGGGACGCCCCCGCCATCGCCGTGGCCGGGCCCATCCAGGATCTACCCTATATCGAGCTTGAAAAGCCTGTCCTGATCCTCCCCGGCGGGTCCATCCAGTCGGAAAACGCCATGCGCTTCTCCACCCTGGTGAACCGGGGACGGCTGGAGGGGCTGGTCTACGCGGAGGTGCTGTACAACGAGCGGGAGGCCCAGATTTCCATTTACCGGCCGGACCGGGCCTTCTGCCTGGTGAACCGGGGGGAGCTGACCCTTCTCGACGGGATCTGCGACGGGCTGGTCCTCAATCTGGGCCAGGTGGACCAAAAGGCGGCCCCGGTCTTCCATATGGCCCATGGCACGCTGGACAACCGGGGGAGCTGGGTCGTGGAGTCCGGCGCAACGCTGTGCCTGGAGCAGGCGGTGTGCATCCAAAATGGGGACTTGACCATCCAGTCCGGGGCGGAATGGACCAACCACGGCGCCATCAGCGGCAACGGCGTCCTCCATCTGGAGGGCTGCCTGACCAATAACGCCCTGGTGATGTTGGAAGGGGACCTGCTTTTGGGCCCGGAGGGCCGGATCTACGGCGAGGGCATGATCCAGGCGGCGGCCGGCCGGACAGACCTGGCGGAGGAGCCCCGGATCGTGGGCCAGCGGATCCTGCTGGACCCGGTGCTGACGGAGGAGGCCCAGATCATTTCCACGCCGGAGGAGCTGCTGGCCTTCAACGGCGGCGGCGAAGCGGAGCTGCTTCGGATTCCCCAGGGCGTACACGTCACCCTCAACGAGCCGCTGACTCTGCGGGTGCCCCTGCTGATCCAGGGCTCCCTGGAGCTGACCTCCGGGACCGGCCTGACCGTGGATGGGACCGCCCTCCGGGTGGAGGGGTCCCTGACGGTGGGGGAGCTGACCCTCCAGAACGCGGACTGCGCCATTCCCGGCGATCTGATCTTCCCGGACCGGGGGCGGCTCACCGCCCAGGACAGCCGGGTGAGTCTGACCGGGCGGCACAAGGATCTCAACGGCGCGGAGCTGACCTTCCGGGGGAACGCGTGCCTGGCGCTGGTGGCCAATGCGGAGAACGCCGGGCTGCTCCAGGTCCAGGACGCCGCCTACGCCATGACCCGGGATTTGGGCAGCGCCTTCGGCGCGTCGGTGTCGGTGATGGACGACGGTCTGCTGATCAACGCCGGCTATTTGGGGATGTCGGAGGGGAAGAACCTGACGATCTACAACGCCAGGATGTGCCAGTACGGCGGGACCTTCCTGGAGCCCGGGGGGCGGGTCTTCATTTTCGGCGGCGGGTTCCTGGAGACCACCGACGGGGACTTCATCCTACGCGAGGGCGCGACCTTGACGCTGGACGACGGCGGCCTGAGCATCAGCGGCTGGGACTTCCAGTCCCGCTGGTTTAACGGCAAGGTCCGCAACCAGGACGCCATCTATCTCACCGGCGTCGCCGAGGTCCATGGGACCTTTGAAAACGTCGGCGTCCTCTACCTGTCCGCCGGCACCGAGCTGCGGGTCTACGGCCGGCTGGACAATCAGGGACAAGTGCTGCTCTCCGATCTCTCCGCCTGCCTCATCCAGGCGCCCGGCGGCGCCGTCACCGGCGCGCCCCCGGAGCCGGAGGAAGGCGCTGGTTGAAGCGAAGGAGCCAAAAAGCAAAAAAATACCGGCTGAAAAGCGGGCGATTCCCGTTTTTCAGCCGGTTTTTCTGTCATTTCCGCGCTCCGCGGATGGAATTCAAGATGCACAGCATCGCCACTCCGGTATCCGCGAAGACCGCCATCCACATGGAGGCATAGCCCAGCAGACCCAGCAGCATCACCGCCCCTTTCACCGCCAGCGCGAAGACCACATTTTGCCAGGCGGTCTTTTTTGTCCGCTTGGCAATGGCCAGGGATTCCGGCACCGCCGTCAAGTTTCCGCGCATATATACCACGTCCGCCGCCTCGATCGCCGCGTCGGCCCCCGCGCCCATGGCCGCCCCCACGTCTGCGCCGGAGAGGACCGGCGCGTCGTTGATGCCGTCGCCCACGAACATGGTGGGACCATAGTGTTCCCGGATGCCCCGGAGGGCTGACAGCTTCTCCTCGGGCAGCAGCTTGGCGCGGACCTCGTCGATGCCCGCCTCCCTGGCGACGGCCTGGGCGCTGTCCGGGCCGTCGCCGGTGAGCATCACCGTGTGGATGCCCTGGGCCGTCAGGGCGGCCATGGCCTCCCGGGCGTCGGGCTTCATCGTGTCGGAGATCCGGATCCATCCGGCGGCGGTCCCGTCGATGGCCGCCAGGACGAAGGTCCCCGTCCCCTCCGGAGCGAAGGCCGCCGGGTCGATCCCGTTGGCCGCCATCAGCTTTTCGTTACCGCAGAGGATGGTCCTGCCACCGATTTTGGCGCGGATGCCGTGGCCGGGGATCTCCTCCAGGGTCTCCGGGGCCGTCAGGGCCAGGCCCTTATCCCGGGCCGCGGCCACGATGCTCCCGGCAATGGGATGGGTGGAGTCCTGCTCACAACTGGCGCAGAGGGCGAGAAGCTCCTCCGGCCCCCGGACCTCCTGGACGGCGAATTCGCCCTTGGTCACGGTGCCGGTCTTGTCCAGGGCGATGGCCCGGATGCCGGACATAGCCTCCATGGAGGCGCCGCCCTTGAAGAGGATCCCCTTCCGGCTCCCCGCGCCGATGCCGGAGAAGAAGGCCAGCGGCACACTGAGCACCAGGGCGCAGGGGCAGCTCATGACCAGGAAGGACAGGGCGGTGTAGACCCAGTAATTCCAGTTCCCATCAAACAAGGAGGGCACGATGGCCACCAGCGCGGCGGCCGTCACCACGGCGGGGGTATAGTACCGGGCGAAGCGGGTGATGAACCGGTCGATCTTAGGCTTGCTGGCGGCGGCGTTCTCCACCGCGTCCAGAATTCTGGTGACCATGGACTCGGACAGGGGTTTTTCCACCCGGATCTTCAGTTGGCCGGAGGTGTTGACGCAGCCGGAGGTGACAGCGTCCCCCGGTCCCACGCCCACAGGCACGGGCTCGCCGGTGATGGGCGCGGTATCCAACCGGCTCTGGCCGGAGACGACGACGCCGTCCAGGGGCACCCGGTCCCCGGGCCGGACCAGCAGAAGGTCCCCCACCCTTGCCTCGGCGGCGGGGATCCGGCGGGTCGTCTCGCCCTCCACCAGGGTCACTTCCTCGGGCCGCAGGTCCACGGCCTCCATGATCTGACTCCGGCTCCTGGCCACGGCCACGTCCTCAAAGTATTCCCCGATCCGGTAAAACAGCATGACGCCCACGGCCTCTGGGGACTCGCCGATCAGGAACGCGCCCAGGGAGGCCAGGCTCATTAGAAAGTTCTCGTCGAAGACCCGGCCTTTCACCAGCCCGGTGACGGCGGTCCAGACGATCCTGGCGCCCAGCACGATGTAGGCGGCCACGTAGGCGAACAGGGCAAGCCAGTTCAAATGGAACGCGCCCAAGATCAGCCCCATCGCGAAGAGTCCGGCTCCCAGGACGATGGGCCCCGGGCCCTCGCTCTCCTCGCCGTGGGCATGGTCATGGCCGCCGTCCTGATCGTGGTCAGGATGCTCCTGTCCGTGCGCGTGGTGGTGTTCCTGCTCGTGGTCGTGGCAATGACAATGCCCGTCCTGGCAGGCGTCGCCGTCCCCGTCGTCATGGCAGCAGCCGTCGTGGGGATGGTGGGCGGGGTGCTTTTGATGGGTCTGGGCGTCCCGGGGCAGGAATTCCACCTCGGGCTCCACGGTCCGGGCCACCTCTGTCAGTTTGGGAAGCAGCGCGTCCGGGTCCTGGGCGGTGATTCGGAGCTGACTGGTGGGATAGGTCAGCACGGCCTCCTCCACCTCCGGCAGGGCGGCCAGTTTGGCCTCGATTTTTGCGCCGCAATTGGCGCAGTCCAGGTTTTCAATGCGATATACCTTCGTCACGGGAAATTCCCTCCTTGATATTGATATATGCTCATATGTTGATGTTATTATAGCATACTTTTCCTCTATGTCAAGGGGGCGGCGAAATTATTTTCCCCGCTTTGGCAATGGCGGCGGGCGGCGGCGTGCCGCCGGCGGCCAGTGGCCGCTGACAGTGCGCACGGGGCTGTCTATATTCGTTACCCGATTCCTTTTGCCCGGTATCGTTACTGCGGGCGCGATAGCCCTCAGGTATCGTTACCCTTGCCACCAGCCTGGTATCGGGGGCGCTCTGAGAATTTTGTCGGAAGCCTGTACCTTCTTATTTTGGTGCGGTTATGGTCGTGGGTGCTCCCCCGACCCCTTCCGGGGGAGGTACTTTCTTGCCCCGAGCAAGAAAGTACCCAAAGAAGTCGGCCCAAGGGGCTCCGCCCCTTGGAGAACCCCGCCGGAAGTCCAACCCTTCCGCGCTGATTGCCGGCCCGGGGCATCCCCAGAAGAAGTGCGGAGGTCATTGACGGCCTTCTCTCGCATTGGGCCGACCCTGGTGCAGCGTCTAACGTGGCTCTGCAAATCCTTCGGTGCAGCGTTCCAATCGGTGCGTTGCGCTGATTGAAAGTTGTCGCTAATGGGCGGTTCTAAATCGGTGCGTGGGAGGATTAGCGGGTTTGTACAGCTATTGCGGTGCGACCCCCGTCCGGGCCTGGTGGACCGAGGGACGGAACACTGTCCGGGGCCCCTTTCGGGGCCCCGGAGACGTTTTTTGTGGTCGCATACCCCGGCATACCCATCCGGGCACGCTTGGGAGCTTTTACGGGGTGCGAGGTTCTTTCGCAGGCCCTCTATTCAAAATGGCTTGCCCACTCCACCGCAGGAACGGTACCGGGCAAAAGGGTTGCCTACTCCTCCGCAAGAACGAAACCAGGCTGGTGGCAAGGGTAACGACACCCACCAGCTATCGCGCCCGCAGTAACGATACCGGGCACAGGGGGGGTCGGTAACGATCTCCGCCAGCCCCGTGCGCATTGACAGCGGCGGCACGCCGCCGCGGATGTTCATAAATTCTGCCCCAAGTCTTTACAAAATGTTCATCCGATTCCCTCAAATTCGGCTATAATGGTAACAAAAGAAATTATATGAGAAAGGACACAGCGAATCATGGCTATTTCTGTTTTGATTGTGGAGGATGACCACAACATCGCCGAGCTCCTGCAAATGTATTTAGAAAAGGAAGGATATCAGGTGGCCGTGGCCGCAGACGGGGGCCAGGGATTGAGCAAATTCCGATCCATTAAACCCGATATCGTTCTCCTGGACGTGATGATGCCCGTCATGGACGGGTGGAGCGTCTGCAAGGCGATCCGGTCCGAGAGCCAGGTGCCGATCATCATGCTCACTGCCAAGGGCGAGACCGATGATAAGGTCACCGGCCTCAAGTCCGGCGCCGACGACTACATCACAAAACCCTTTGAAATGAAAGAGGTCCTCGCCCGCCTGGAGGCCGTGCTCCGCCGTTCCTCCGCCGTCGCCGCCGAGAAAAAACCCCGCCGACTGGTCTTCGATAAGCTGATCATCGACATGGACGCCTTCGAACTCACCGTGGACGGCAAAAAGGTGGACACCCCGCCCAAGGAAATGGAGCTCCTTTACTACCTGGCCTCCTCCCCTAACCGGGTCTATACCCGGAACCAGCTCCTGGACGAGGTCTGGGGCTTCGACTACTTCGGCGACTCCCGGACCGTGGACGTCCACGTCAAGCGTCTGCGGGAAAAGCTCAAGGGCATCTCCGATCAGTGGAGCCTGGAAACCGTCTGGAGCGTGGGCTATAAATTCGAGGTGCAGGGTAAATGAAAACCACCTTCGGGCGCATTTTCGTGCCCGTAGCCATTATTCTGCTGGCCGTGCTGCTGCTGGTAGGCGTCTGCTTTCGGGCGGCGTCCAGGACCTATCTGGAGGATCAGGCCCTGGACCAGCTCTCCAATGACGCCCACGCCATGGCCGATCTGGCGTCGATCTATCTGACCGGCAGCCTGTCCAACCGGGAATTCGTGTCCAACTTCACCGTGGCGGCCCAGCTTTCCAACACCGACGCGGTCCTCTGTTCTCCCAACGGGGTGCTGCTGCTGTGCTCCGACTCTCCCCTGGGCTGCGTTCATCAGGGCTCCGTTATTCAGGACTCGGAGTACCTGGACCGGGTCCTGACCCAGGGCATCGCAAGGGACACCGGCGTGGTGAAGGGCCTGTATGAGGAGACTCGATTTGTGGTCACCGTGCCGGTGACGGATCTGTTTGGCTCCGTTCTGGGACTGATGATGGTCTCCCAGCCCCAGGAGGCTACCAACGCCCTGCTGCGGCAGGTGTCGGATATTTATCTGGGCATTGCGGCGCTGATGGTGCTTGTCAGCGTGATATTGACCTATTTCTTCGCCCGGCGGCAGAGCAAGCCCCTCCAGGAGCTTGCCAAAACCGCCAACGCCTTCGGCCACGGGGACCTGACGGCCCGGGTCCGGCTGGACGGGAACTACTCCCAGGAGATCGAGGAGCTGGCCCTGGCCTTCAACAACATGGCCTCCTTCCTGCAAAAGAGCGAGTATCAGCGGCAGGAATTTGTAGCCAACGTGTCCCACGAGCTCAAGACCCCCATGACCACCATCAGCGGCTACATCGACGGGATGCTGGACGGCACCATTCCGCCCCAGCGGCAGGAGCGCTATATGCGGATCGTCTCCGACGAGACGAAGCGTCTGAATCGCCTGGTGCGGAGTATGCTGGACATTTCCCGCCTCCAGGACCAGGGCGGCATCCCCGAGGAAAAGAAGACCCGCTTCGATCTGGAGGAGTGCGCCGGCCAGGTGCTGATCACCTTTGAGCAGAAAATCAACGACAAAGATCTCAACGTGGACGTTCAGATGCCCGAGCATCCCCTGTACACCCACGCCAATCAAGATTATATCACCCAGGTGATCTATAATCTCCTGGACAACGCGGTGAAATTCTGTCCCGAAAACGGGAATCTGGGCCTTGCCCTCCGGGAGGGCGGCAACAAGATCTATGTCTCCGTCTCCAACGACGGCGAGACGATCCCGCCGGAGGAACTGCCGCTGGTCTTTGACCGCTTCCACAAGATCGACAAAAGCCGCTCCCAGAACCGCGATAGCTGGGGTCTTGGTCTTTACATTGTAAAGACCATTGTATGCAGTCATGGAGAAGACATTTCCGTTTCCAGCAAGGATGGAAAGACGGAATTTACCTTCACGCTTCCCCTAGTAACCTGAAAATTCAAGTGTGGGCGGCGTGCCGCCGCTGTCAAAGCGTGCGCCAGCCTGGTGGGGGTCGTTACACCTCCCGGGCTCGCTCGGTATCGGCGGCGTGCCGCCGCAGTCAATGCGCACGGGGCTGGCGGAGATCGTTACCGCCCCCCTGTGCCCGGTATCGTTACTGCGGGCGCGATAGCGCTCTGGTATTGTTACCCTTGCCACCAGCCTGGTTTCGTTCTTGCGGAGGAGTGGGCAACCCTTTTTGAATAGAGGGCCTGCAAAAGAACTTGGCACCTCGTAAAAGCTCCCAAGCGTGCCCGGATGGGTCCGCCGGGGTATGCGACACCAGAGGAACCACGCCGTGGCCACGGAGTAGGCCACGGCGGTGACTACCCCCAGGTCCACCAGTGTCGGACGGGGGTCGCACCGCAATAGCTGTACAAACCCGCTAATCCTTTTATGCACCGATTTAGAACCGCCCGTTAGCG
>CANQQO010000024.1 GCA_947625965.1 uncultured Oscillospiraceae bacterium | reverse complement strand
TCCGAGTTTGCCGTCCGCAGACGGCAAATGGATTTCAATCATTTTTTGCCAGGGCGTGTACCTGGCAAAAAATACCTTTCAGGCTGAGAGTGTGCGAGCTGTACGCCTCCGGCGTACAGCGAGTGCGCGGTTCAGCCTGCAATCCCCTCCAAATGGGAGCCCAGCGAAGCGGGTCCCATTTGGGAGGCTGTCAAAAACCTTCGTTTTTGACAGCCTCAAGCCGGAAGGGTCTCCCCTTCCGGCTCTGCTCAAATATTTTTTTCCAGCCAGGCCCGCAGTTCCGCAAGGCCCGCTTCGCTCATGGGGAAGACCCGCTCCCCCTCCATTTGGCTCAGCTCGTAGCACTTCTCCCCGTGCCAGAAAGCGCAGGTGATGGTGCTTTGCTCCATGTCCACCTCCTTGGGGGTCTTCTTCACGATGATGGGCGCCGCCCGGAACCGGAAGGGCCCGCAGGAGCCGGTGAAGATATTGTCCATGGCGAAGGTGTGGAGGGTCGGCAGGAACAGCTTTTCGCTCATGCCATCAGCGCTTCCATTTCATCCAGCAGCTCGCCGAAGAGCTGAAGGGCCTGATTCACGGGGGCGGGAGAGTCCATATCCACCCCGGCGTCCCGCAGCAGGCTGATGGGGTCCTTGGTGGAACCGCCGGAGAGGAACCGCAGATAGTCCTTCACCGCGCTCTCCCCCTCCCGCAGGATCCGGCGGGACAGGGCGATGGCGGCGGAGTAGCCCGTGGCGTACTGGAAGACGTAGTAGTTGTAATAGAAATGGGGGATCCGGGCCCACTCCACGGAGATCTGATCGTCTACCACGATATCCGGGCCGTAATAGAGCCGGTTCAATTTCCCATACTCCTCGGTAAGCAGCTTTGCGGTCAGGGTCTTGCCCTGGCGGACCAGCTCGCCCATGGTCCGCTCAAACTCCGCGAACATGGTCTGGCGGTACAGCGTGCCCCTGAACTGGTCCAGGAAATGGTTGATGAGGTAGGCCCGCTCCTTCTTGTCCCGGGTCCTGCCCAGAAGGTACTCCATCAGCAGCGCCTCGTTGCAGGTGGAGGCCACCTCCGCCACGAAAATGACGTAATCCGCGTCGATGGGATTCTGGGCCCGGTTGGAGTGGTAGGAGTGGAGGGCGTGGCCCATCTCATGGGCCAGGGTGAACTGGTTGTCCAGGGTGCCGGTGTGGTTCAGCAGCACGTAGGGATGGACCGCCCCGCCGGCGGAATAGGCCCCGCTCCGCTTGCCCACATTGGGATACACGTCGATCCACCGGTTTTCAAAGCCCTCCTTCAAAATGCGCCGGTAGTCCTCCCCCAGGGGCGCCAGGGCCTCATAGACGGTCTTTTTGGCCTCCTCAAAGGAGATATACCTGTCCACGCCGGGGACCAACTGGGTGTATAGATCGTAAAAATGGAGCTCGTCATAGCCCAGCAGCTTCTTGCGGAGACGGATATAGCGGTGCATCTTGTCCAAATTTTGGTGAACAGTCTCGATCAGGTTGTGGTAGACGCTGACCGGCACCTCCGTCCGGTCCAGAGCCGCTTCCAGGCTGGATTCGTACTTCCGGGCCTCGGCGAAGAACCGCAGCTCCTTTTCCTGGGCGTTGAGCAGGGCGGCGGTGGTGTTGCCGTACTGGGCGAAGCGGCCGTAGAGGGCCTCGTAGGCGTTCTTCCGAAGGACCCGGTCCGGGCTCTCCTCCAGGGGCACGAAGGTGGCCTGGGTCAGCGTGTGGACGCCGCCCTGGCTGTCCACCACGTCGGGGAAGGTCAGGTCCGCGTTGGTAAAGGTGCTGTACACATCGTCGGCCACGCCGGTGATCTCCCCCGCCGCCGCCAGGAGCTTTTCCTCCGCCGGGGACAGAATGTGATCCTTCCGGCGGCGTATCCGGGTCAGGTAGCGGCGGTAGCGGTCCAGGTCCGGGCAGACATGATAAAACCGCTCCAGCGTCTCGTCGGGAATGGCCAGAATTTCCGTAGTCTCAAAGCTGCCGGCGGTGCGGACGGCCACCGCGACTCTGGCAAACTCTCCCCGCATGGCCTGGTATACCGGGTCCCGGGTGTCCACATCCGCCTTCCGGGCGCAGTAGTTGCCCAGACGGCTGAACAGCTCGTCCACCCGCTCCATTTCGGAGAGATATGCGTAAAGGGTCCCCGCGTCGCCGCCCAGACGGCCCTCATAGTCGGCCAGGGCCATGCCCGCGTCTTTGGCCTCCCCGAGGGCCTGACGCCACGCCTCATCTGTCGGGAAAAGGTCTTCCGTCGCCCAGGTGTCCTCCACGGGGACCTCGGACCGTGGGCGAAGCGCGTTGGTTTTTTCCATATACATCCTCCAATCATTTTTTTGCCATTATAGCAGTCTTTTCAGGTTTTTTCAAGATGAAAAGCGCTACATTACTTTGAGAATATGAACAGGAATTTGACACTTCATTGCGTATCGGATCGTATTCCGCGTTCCGCTCCCTTCGCCATACCGGTAGCAAAGGTCCAATAGCCATCAGCTATCGCTTCGCTTATTCCATCTCTAAGCAGCGCCTTAATTCGATCTTCCGGCTCCCGCAGCTTTTCCGGCCTGTGGCCGGTAAAGCTGCAGCAATGTTCACGTGTTATGCACCGGTCAGTCAACTGGCATCCCCCCACTTGTTCTTTTGGTTGTTGGATTATGAACGCAATCGCATTTTGATAATTATACAACCAGTTTTAGAATAAAGAAAGGGGGTTTTAATATTATATTTACCAACGCTTGCTTCTATTTTTTAATACAATTTAGACAAAGGAGGCTGCGTATGGGTAAGTATGAGTCATTTGTCGCGAGCCGCATCACGCAACTGCGGCTGGAACGAAACGTATCGGAGCATAGGATGAGCCTGGACCTGGATAAAAGCGGTTCCTATATCCGGGGGATCACCAGCGGGGCGGCGATGCCGTCTCTGCGGGAGCTGTTTCGGATCATGGACTACTTTGGCGTCACTCCCGCCCAGTTCTTCGCGCCCCTGGAACCGGAGGATACCGTCCTCGCTCGGCTCTGCGCCAGACTGCGCACTCTGGACGACGGGGATTTGGAAAAGGTGAACACCTTCCTGGATCTTCTGAAGAATTAAAAACCGGCTGCTTCCATGCAGCCGGTTTTCCGCTATTTTGCCTTGTCCGCCGCGATGATCCGCTTCAGTCCCTCGATGCCAACCCGGATCGCGCCGGTGGTGTCCTCGGTCATGGGCTGGAACAGCCCGGCCTTCTCCCGCTCCTGGTTCCAGACCACGTGGAAGCAGCTCCCGCAGCGGACCCCAAGAGCCGCCGCGATCACAAACAGCGCCGCCGACTCCATCTCGCTGGCCTTGACTCCCAGGCGCTTCCAGGCCTCCCACTTTTGCAGAAGCTCATAGGAGACCGGGGACTTTTCCGGGGCGTGCTGGCCGTAGAAGGAATCCTTGCACTGGACCACGCCGGTGTGGACCCGGTAGCCCAGGGACTCCCCCGCCGCTTTCAGCGCCGCCGTAATGTCGAAATCTGCCACCGCCGGAAATTCCAGGGGTGCGTATTCCAGGGAGGTGTGCTCAAAGCGGATGGCCCCCGTGGCCACCACCACGTCCCCCGGCACCACGTCCATGGCGATGCCTCCGCAGGTGCCCACCCGGATGAAGGTGTCCGCGCCGATGTTGTGCAGCTCCTCCATGGCGATGGAGGCGGAGGGGCCGCCCACGCCGGTGGAGCAGACCGTAACCTTCTCCCCTAAAAGGGTGCCGGTATAGATGTTGAACTCCCGGTTCATGCCGATATGGACGGGGTCGTCGAAATGGGCCGCGATGGCCTCGCATCGACCGGGGTCCCCGGGAAGGAGGCAGTAACGTCCCACGTCCCCCTGGACGCATTGAATGTGAAATTGCTTTTCCGTCGCTTGCATATAGGCCCTCCTTTGTGAAAATTACTAAAATAGTATAGCACAGGAAGGGATTTTTTGCAAGGTTTTCATAAGACGAATTTTGTCAATTTTGCGGAGGATTTTGCTTTTTCCGCATATAGAGGAAAAAGGAGTACCCGACGGGCAGCAGCGCCAGGACCAGCACCACCGGCAGCAGCAGCCAATAGAGGCCGACCCACGGGGTCAGGATCAGTACAGCCCCGCCGGTCATCCAGAGGTAGCCCGCAAAGCGGTGGGTCTTGTTCCAGTTTTCCGGGTCGTCCAGGGTCCAGGGCACCCGGATGCCCATGGTGTAATTCTGCTTGCACTTGGGCAGATAGTTGCCGACCAGCAGGATCAGCAGCCCCACCCCGGTGAGGATCCACTTGGTAATGGGGATGTCCCACCCCAGGGCCACAGCGTAAATCGCCGCCTGGACCAGATTTCCCAGCACCGGGATGGTCCACAGGCCGATCGCCCGGAGGGTGGCGGAGTGCTTCTCCGCCTTGGGGTCGAACCGCAGGGCCAGGAACAAGACACCCTGCATCACGCAGAAAAACAGCGGGAGCCACAAAATGGCCTCCAGCTTCCCCTGGTAGCCGTCGGCGACCCCAGCGGCGTTAAAATGGGTGGGGATCCGCTCCGGCAGCCAGGGCCAGAGGATGAAGCCGTAGGCGATGGGCAGCAGGCAGAGGGCGAATTGGGCGACGGTGGTCAAAATTTGCTTCTTTTTCATGGTTTTCCCTCCTGAAACTGGGCCAGCCAGAGCATGGCCTCCTCAAATACGGACGCGTTGAGTTCATAGTAGATGAAATTTTTTTCTCGCCGCTCCGTCACCAGTCCCGCCTTTTTTAGCTGGGCCAGGTGATAGGAGATGGTGGCCCCGGTCATGTCGAACCGAGCGGCGATCTCCCCCGCCGGCATGGCCCCCTGCCGCAGCATCACCAAAATCTGCCGCCGGACCGGGTCCGCCAGCGCCTTGAAGGTCTCCTGAAAGCCCAATCTACCGCCTCCTTCTATTTAGAATTTTTTCTAAATAGATAATAGCACCCCGCCCTCCATTTGTCAAGAGGTATTTAGAAATTTTTCTAAATATTTTTCCCCCGCCGGAAGGCGGGGGAACTGTCCATTTCGTTTTTTCGCAAACCGGCCCGGCCATTCAGAACAGGCTCACCTGGCTGGTCTCCGGCATATCCCCGAAGGCGCCGGCGTCCTTGAGCATCTGGATGTGGGTCTTGGAGACCTTGGGGCAGGCCAAGGCCACCTCCTCGATGGAGAGAAACTCCTTCCCCTTCCGGCCCTCCATCAGATCCCAGGCGGCGGTCTCGCCCAGGCCGGAGATGGAGACAAAGGGGGGCAGCAGCTTGCCGTCCACGATCTCAAAGCGGGTGGCGTGGCTCTTGTACAGGTCCAGGGGCAGGAACGAAAAGCCCCGGAGATAGTATTCGTAGGCCACCTCCAGGGTGGTCAACAGGTCCTCATCCTTGTCCGTGGCGGCCTCGTTGTCGGAGATGGCCTTGATATTGGCCTTTACCGCTTCTATGCCGTGGGTCATCAGGACCACGTCAAAGCCCCCCTTCTGGCTCCGGCGGTAGAAATAGGCGGAGTAGAATGCCAGGGGGTGGTAGACCTTGAACCAGGCGATGCGGAAAGCCATCATGACGTAGGCAACGGCGTGGGCCTTGGGGAAGAGATACTTGATCTTCTTGCAGGACGCAATGTACCAGTCCGGCACCCCCGCGTCCATCATCTCCCGCTCCGCCCCCTCCGGCAGTCCCCTGCCCTTCCGAACGGACTCCATGATCTTGAACGCCCGCTTTTCCGGCAGACCCATTTGGATGAGGTAGAGCATGATGTCGTCCCGGCAGCCGATGGCCTCCTCAACGGCGGCAGTCTTGGACAGGATCAGATCCCGGGCGTTGCCCAGCCACACGTCGGTGCCGTGGGAGAAGCCGGAGAGCCGCAGCAGAGTATTGAACCGGGTGGGCATGGTGTCCAGCAGCATCCCCCGGGTGAATCGGGTGTTGAACTCCGGAATGGCCACCGCCCCGGTGGGGCCCAGGATCGGATCGTCCTCGTAGCCCAGGACCTTGGAGGAGGAGAAAATGGACATGGTGTTTTTGTCGTCCAGAGGGATGGTCTTGACATCCACCCCGGTCATGTCCTCCATCATGCGGATCATGGTGGGGTCGTCGTGGCCCAGCATATCCAGCTTCAGAAGGTTCTCCTCCATGGAGTGGTATTCAAAATGGGTGGTGATCTGGTCGGAATTGGGGTCGTCCGCCGGGTGCTGGACCGGGCAGAAATCCCAGATCTCATTTTCCTGGGGTATGACCACCAGGCCGCCGGGATGCTGGCCCGTGGTCCGGCGGACCCCGACGCAGCCGGCGGCCAGACGGGCCTCCTCCGCCCGGGAAACGGTTCGATTTCGGTCGGAAAGATACCGCTTCACGTAGCCGAAAGCGGTCTTCTCCGCCACGGTGCCTACGGTGCCGGCACGGAAGACATGGGCCTTGCCGAACATCTCCACGCAGTAGGCGTGGGCCTTGGCCTGGTACTCGCCGGAGAAATTCAGGTCGATATCCGGCACCTTATCACCGCCGAAGCCCAGGAAGGTCTCGAAGGGAATGTTGAAGCCGTCCTTGTCCATCCGGGCGCCGCACTTCGGGCACTCCCGGTCCGGCAGATCCGGGCCGCAGTCGTAGCCCTCCGGCACATCGAAGGTGGAATATTTGCACCTGGGGCAGCGGTAGTGGGGGGGAAAGGCGTTGACCTCCGTGATGCCCGCCAGGTACGCCACGATGGAGGAGCCCACGGAACCCCGGGAGCCCACCAGGTAGCCATGCTCCAGGGAATTCTGGACCAGCTTCTGGGCGGACATATAGATCACGTCGTAGTGACAGTTGATGATGTCCCCCATCTCCTGCTCCACCCGCTTGGTGATGAGCTCCGGGGGATCGTCCCCGTAGAGGCGGTGGAGCTTGTCATAGACCAGACGCTTCAGATCCGCCTCGGAGTTTTCGATGGTGGGAGCGAACAGATTCTTGGGCACGGGCCGCAGCGTCTCGCACATCTCCGCGATGCGGTTGGGGGTGTCGATGACCACCTCCCGGGCCTTGTCCTCCCCCAAGTAGGCAAATTCCTGGAGCATTTCGTCGGTGGTGCGGAAATAGAGGGGGTTGTCCCGGTCGCAGTCCTCAAAGTTTTTGGAGGCCAGGAGGATGTGGCGGAAGACCTCGTCCTCCGGGTCCAGGAAGTGGACGTCCCCCGTGGCGGCCACGGGGAGCCCCAGCTCCTGGCCCAGGCGGACCACGGTGCGGTTGAAATTTCGGAGGGTCTCCTCATCGGGGACCATGCCCTTTTCCACCATGAAGCGGTTGTTGGAGATGGGCTGGATCTCCAAATAGTCGTAGAAGGAGGCGATGCGCTTGAGCTCGTCCTCGCTCTTGCCATCCACAATGGCCTGGAACAGTTCCCCCGCCTCGCAGGCGGAGCCGATGATCAGGCCCTCCCGCAGCTCCATCAACTCGGACTTGGGGATCCGGGGGAAGCGCTTGAAATATTTCAGGTTGGAGTCGGAGATCAGATGGTACAGATTCCGCAGGCCCTGCTGGTTCTTGGCGAGAAGGATGATGTGCCGGGGGTGCCGGTCCAGCACCCGGCTCTTGGCCCGGAGGGAGGCCATGGCGGGATTGATGGTTTGAATGGTGGTCACGCCCCGCTCGGAGAGCATGGACAAAAACTTTGTCAAGATCAGGCCGCAGGTCATGGCGTCGTCCGCCGCCCGGTGATGGTTGAAGTCCGGCAGGCTCAGGGCGTTGGAGACGACGTCCAGCTTGAATTTGTTCAGTTGGGGCATGAGGTTTTGGGCCAGGATCAGGGTGTCCAGGGCCGTCCCATGGTAGTCCAGGCCCAGCCGGCCGCACGCCGCCCGAATAAAACCGGTGTCGAAGTCCGAATTGTGGGCGCAGAGGATCCGCTCGCCGCAGAAGTCCAGAAATTTCGGCAGGACCTCCTCGATCTTGGGCGCTCCCCGGAGCATCTCGTCGGTGATGCCCGTCAGGTCCACGATCCGCCGTTCCAGGGGCCGCTCCGGGTCCACGAAGGTCTGGAAACGGTCGATCTCCTTTCCGTTTTTCAAGATCACCGCCCCGATCTCGATGATCCGGTCGGTCCTGGAGGACAGGCCCGTGGTTTCCAGGTCGAAGGCCACAAACTCCTGGTCAAAATCCCCGTCCTGGGAGCCGTGGACCACGATGCGGTCATCCACATCGTTTACATAATATCCTTCACACCCATAGAGGATCTTAATCTCCTGGTCGGTGCCCGCCACCTTGGTCCCCTTAGCGGCCTTCATGGCGTCGGGGAAGGACTGGGCGACCCCGTGGTCCGTGATGGCGATGGCCCGATGGCCCCAGGCGGCCGCCCGCTTTACGACGGCGGCGGTATCCGTCAGGGCGTCCATATTGCTCATGGTGGTGTGCAGGTGGAGCTCCACCCGCTTCCCGTCGAGATTTAAGTCCCGGCGGGTCTGGACCTGGCCGAACATCATAGCGTCGGGCCGGAGATTGACCTCGTTGTCAAAGTTGTTGACCAGCAGCTTGCCCTGGACCTTCAACACCGCGCCCACCTTCACATTGTCCAGGACCGGCTTGGCCTCCCCCTCCTCCATAAAGCGGCTGACCCGGATAGAGCCGGTGTTGTCGGTCATGTCGAAGTTGACGACCCAGGCGTTCCGCTTTTTCAGCTCCCGGTGGGCGACGGCGAAGACCCGGCCCTCCACCGCCACCGTGCCCATGTTCAGATCCAGCTCCGACATGGCCGTTGGGGCCATGCGGATGGGGCGGCCGTAGAAGCTCTGGGTTTCCTGCGGGGCCTCCTTTTTCTTTGGGGCCGGGAGCTGGGGCAGGTCCTCCAGGGCGGACTCCCGGAGGGCGTCCACGGCGTCAAAGAGGGCCTGACCGGACAGGTCCCGCCCCGCCTCCACGGCGATCTCCGGCGTCACACCGAACTGCTCCGCCAGGGCCGCGCGGACCGCGGGAATGGAGCTTTCCAGGGCCTTTTTCCCGTTGCCCCGGAGGGTAATGGTAAGGCTCGTCCCCTCCCAGGTCCATTGGGCCCCGGCCAGGGAGCCCCGGTTCATAGAGTTTTGGGTCACAAACAGGTCCATGAGGACCTGGCTCTCCACCTTCGGCAGCTCGGCGGAGGGATAGGTCATGCAAAGATCCGCGCTCTCCAAGTCGTATAAAGCGCGAAGGTCCCCGACGGCCTGATGGATCAGCCGCCGGGGTATGTATTGGGGATTGCGGGCCTCCGCCCGGACGCTTCGTCGGGCGGGGTCAATGTCCACATGGACGACCGCAGCCTCCCGGAAAGCAAGCGCGACCTCCTCCGGGGGCTGATAGTCAAAAAAGAGCTTGAAAAAGGGGATGCTTTGGTTCATGGTATCCTCCCAAGGGTCAGAGGGCCTCCACCCGGGCCAAAAGGGCGGGCAGCAGCTCCTCATAGGGCAGCTTCACAGGGTCGCGGCCCTTCTGGAACAGCGTTCCCCAGCCGTCGCCGCCGGCGATGCCGACGTCCGCCTCCCGGGCTTCCCCGGGGCCGTTGACCACGCAGCCCATGACCGCAACGGTGATGGGCTTCTCGCAGTCCCGGAGGGCCTCCGCCACCCGGTTGGTAAGGCCGATCAGATCGATCCGGGTCCGGCCGCAGGTGGGACAGGAGATGATGTTGACCCCTTCCTTCCGAAGACCGGCGGCCTTCAGAATGTCCTTAGCGGCGTAGACCTCGGCCACCGGGTCATCGGTGAGGCTGACCCGGATCGTGTCGCCGATGCCGTCCAGGAGCAGGGCCCCGATGCCCATGGCCGATTTGATCCGGCCCATTTCCACGGGCCCCGTCTCCGTCACGCCGATGTGGAGCGGATAGTCGCTGCGCTGGCGGAAGAGCCGGGCGGCGCGGACCATGGTGGGGACATTGGAGGACTTCATGGACACGCAGATGTCAGAAAAGCCCTCCGCCTCCAGCAGGGCAATGTGGGAAAAGGCGCTCTCCACCAGGGCCTCCGCCGTGGGGTGGCCGTATTTTTCCAGCAGGCCCTTTTCCAGACTGCCGCCGTTGACGCCGATACGGATGGGAATGCCCCGGTCCCTACAGGCGGCCACCACGGCGGCCACCCGGTCCGGGCCTCCGATGTTGCCGGGGTTGATGCGGATCTTGGCCGCGCCGCCCTGAGCGGCGGCGATGGCCAATTGATAGTCAAAATGAATGTCCGCCACCAGAGGCAGGGGGCTTTCTCTGCAAATTTCCCCAAAAGCCCGGGCGGCCTCCCGGTTGGGGACCGCCAGCCGGGCGATCTGGCAGCCGGCGGCTTTCAGCGCCGCCAACTGGGCCAGGCAGCCGGGGATGTCGGTGGTGGGCTTATTCAGCATGGACTGGATGGATACCGGCGCACCGCCGCCGATCCTTACCCCGCCGACGTTGATCTGTCTCGTCATAACACTACCCCCGGAAAATGGCGAAAATGTCCTTGAAGGTGACCACCGCCATCAAACACAGCAGCAGCACCATTCCCGCGCCGTGAAGATACGCCTCGTACTTGGGGTCGATCTTGCGCCGGAGGAGCTTTTCCGCCGCCGTGGTCAGCAGCAGGCAGACGATCCGGCCCCCGTCCAGGGCGGGGATGGGCAGCATATTCATCACTGCCAGGTTGATCGCCAGGAAGCCGCCGAAGTAGAGCATATTCATAAAGGCGGAGAAGGCGTCCGGCGAAGCCTGGGCGGTGACGCTGATCTGCTGGACGATGCCCACGGGTCCGGACATATCCTTCAGTCCCACCTGGCCGGTGAGCAGCATCTGCAAGCTGAGCCGGACGATGCGGACCGTGTCCAAGGCGGTGTTCCAGACATAGCTGGCCCGGCTGCCGAAGGTAGCCTTCTCCACAGAGAAGCTCAGGCCGTAGCGCAGGGATACCGTTCCGTCCTCATTTGCAAATTCCTTCTGGACCGTGGGCACATTGGGCAGGACGATCTTTTCCCCGTTTCGCAGGACCGTCAAGCTGTGGGCGTCCTTGGGGAGCAACTGCAGGAGCATGGAAAAATCCTCCTGGACGTAGATCCGCTCGGAGTCCAGGGACAAAATCCGGTCCCCCACCTGGAGGCCGCCCTCGGCCAGGCTGCAGTTGGCCTCCATCTCCGACACCACGGGGGTGGCAAACTGCTGGGCCGGGGCAAAGACGATGGCAAAGATCAGCAGGCCCGTCAACAGATTCATAAAGGAGCCGGCGGCGAGGATGATCAGCCGCTTCCACCAGACGGCCCGCTGAAAAGCGCGGGGATTGTCCGAATCCTCGTCCTCCCCCTCCATGGCGCAGTAGCCGCCGATGGGAACGCAGCGGATGGCATAGAGGGTCTCCCCCACCTGCTTTTTGAAAATGGCGGGCCCCATAAACAGGGAAAACTCATTGACCTGGACCCCCGAGAGCTTGGCGGTGATGAAATGCCCCAGCTCGTGGACGAAGATCAGCACGCTGAACAGCAGGATCGCGAACAGAATACTCAAGGTACTCCCCTTCCTTCTAAACAGAAATGCGCCCGGCGATCTCCCGGGCAAGCCGGTCCGCCTCCAAGATCTGGGCCAGGTCCGGCGACCGCGTGAAGGGCACGGCCTCCACGGCCTGGGATACCCTTTCGTAAATGTCGTAAAATCCGATTTTTTCCTGTAAAAACAGACCGACCGCCGCCTCGTTGGCGCCGTTCATGGCGGCGCAGGCGGTGCCCCCCGCTCCGGCACATTCCAGCGCCAGAGCCAGGCAGGGGAAGGTATCCAGGTCCGGCTCACAGAAGGTCAGCGCGCCGCACTTTGTCAGGTCCAGCTCCTGGACCAGTCCCGGCAGGCGCTGGGGATAGGTCATGGCGAGCTGGATGGGCAGCCGCATATCCGGGGTCCCAAGCTGGGCCAGCACCGCCCCGTCGTTGAACTCCACCAGGGAGTGAACGACGCTTTTTCGGTGGATCAGGACCCGCACCCGCTCCCTGGGCAGGCCGTAGAGGCGCATAGCTTCGATGACCTCCAGGCCCTTGTTCATCAGGGTGGCGCAGTCAATGGTGATCTTGGGCCCCATCCTCCAATTGGGATGCCGCAGGGCGTCCCGAGGGGTGACCTTGGTCAGAGCCTCCCGGTCCATGCCGAAAAAAGGCCCGCCGGAGCAGGTCAGCAGAAGCCGGCGGATCTCCCGCCGGTCGGCGCAGCCCATGAGACACTGGAAAATGGCGGAGTGCTCCGAGTCCACGGGGATGATCTCGGCTCCCCGCTCCCTGGCGGCGGCCATGACCAGCTCCCCGGCGCAGACCAGAGTCTCCTTATTGGCAAGGCCGATCCGCTTCCCGGCGGCGATGGCGGCCAGCGTGGGCTTCAGGCCCAGCGTCCCCACGATCGCGGTGATGACGCAGTCCGTCTCCGGGAAAGCGGCGGCCTCCAGGAGGCCCTCCTCCCCCCAGGCGATCCGGATGGGGAGGTCCCGGAGGGCCATCGACAGCCTCTCGGCCCCCTCGGCGTCGGCGGTCACCGCCAGCTTTGGCCGGAAGGCGCGGCACTGGTCCACCAGCCGGTCGATGTTGTGTCCCGCGGCCAGAACGCTCACCGGGACACCCAGGTGGGCGGCCACCTCCAGGCTCTGCCGGCCGATGGAGCCGGTGGAGCCAAGAACGCACAGATTTTTTACCATGTCACATCTCCACCACGGGGATGATCAGCAGCAGCGCCTCCGTCAAGGGCCCCACCACCATCATGGAGTCGAAGCGGTCCAGGATGCCGCCGTGGCCGGGGAACAGTCTGCCGTAGTCCTTGATGCCGGTCTGCCGCTTGATCACGGAGAACCACAGGTCCCCCAAAATGGCCCCCAGGGAGCCGACAAGGCCGTAGAGCAGCGCGAAGAGATAGTTGGCTTTGAACTGGAAGCCGACCTGCATGATGAGCGTGTAGATCACCATGCCCAGCATGGCGGCCAGGACCCCCCCTACGGCCCCCTCCACGGTCTTGTTGGGGCTGATGACCGGGGACATCTTGTGGGTGCCGAAAGCCCGGCCGGCGAAGTAGGCCCCGGTGTCCGACAGGAACGCCAGGACAAAGGGGATCAGGATCAAATGCCGCCCATACCGCCCGGCGTGGATCCGCACCAGGCTGGACAGCAGAAACGGCAGCAGGAGCCCCGCCGCCAGGCACAAGGCCACCTTCTCAAAGCGGACCTTCACATGGGAGGCCATCATCTCCCCAAACAGCAGGGCCGTGAAGGCCAGCGCCCCCAGCATTCCCCATGCCTCCTGGAAGCCGAAGCCGCTCCAGAGATTGACGAGAAAGGCGGACGCCATACTGTAGGCCACCAGCCGGGGATGCCGCACCAGGCCGGTGGAGTACAGCAGCTCATAAGCGGCAAAGGCGGACATGAGGCCGAAGAGAATGGCGGTGACGACCTTGGGCAGGGCCAGGACCGTCAAAAGCAGCAGCGGCAGCAGGACGGCCGCTGTGATCACGCGTGTGGACATCATATGTTAAGCGCCTCCAAAACGGCGGTTTCGCCGGTGGTATTCTGAAATGGCCGCGTCCAGGTCTTCCGGCTGGTAATCGGGCCACAAAATATCCTGAAATACAAATTCCGCGTAGGCGGACTGCCAGAGAAGGAAATTGCTGATCCGCTTCTCCCCCGAGGGGCGGATAATGAGCTCCGGGTCCGGGATCCCCGCCGAGTAGAGGCAGCTAGAGAAGACCTCCTCCGTCAGCGAGTCCGGGTCGGCCTCCCCCCGGGCGGCCCTCCGGGCAAATTCCCTGGCGGCCCGGACGATCTCGTCCCGCCCGCCGTAGTTCAGGCAGAAATTCACCTGCACGTCGTAGCTTTCGGAGCGGCCCTCCGCGTCCCGGCACAGGGCCTGGAGCTTTTCGCTCAGGCGGCTCAGGTCCCCGAAAAAACGGAACCGCACCCGGTTCTTCTCCATATCCGCCAGGGCCTCCCGAAGATACTTTTCCAGCAGGCCCATGATCCCGGCGATCTCCTCCCCGGAGCGCCGCCAGTTTTCCGTGGAAAAGGCGTAGACCGTCAGGTACTCCACGCCTAGGTCCCGGCAGTAATTGGCGATCCGCCGGAAGGCCTCCGCCCCGGCGGCGTGCCCCGCCGTGCGGGGAAGTCCCCGCGATTTGGCCCACCGCCCGTTGCCGTCCATGATGACGGCGATATGCCTTGGCGGCGGCAATACAGTTTCCCCCATAATTCTCCTTATTCCGAATGACCGTCGAAAATGCCCGCCGGGGGCCCGTTGCGGGCCCCGGCGGATCGATCGGTCAAATTGCCATGAGTTCCTTTTCCTTCACCGCCAGAGCGTCGTCCACCTTCTTGATGTACTTGTCCAGCAGGTCCTGCAGGTCCTTCTCCGCCTTTTTCTGCTCGTCCTCGGTGATCTCGGACTTCTTTTTCAGCGCCTTGACGTAGTCCATGCCGTCCCGGCGGATGTTCCGCATGGCCACCTTGGCTTCCTCGGCGTACTTTTTCACCTGCTTGGTCAGGTCCCGGCGGCGCTCCTCCGTAAGCTGGGGGAACACCAGGCGGATCACCCGGCCGTCGTTCTGGGGATTGATGCCCAGATCGGAGGTCTGGATGGCCTTTTGAATGTCCTTGAGCAGCTTGCCGTCCCAGGGCTGCACCACCAGCGTCCGGGCGTCCGGGGAGGAAATGGTGGCCACGCCGCTCAGGGGCGTTACCTGACCATAATATTCCACCGTGATCCGGTCCAGAACCCGGGCGTTTGCCCGGCCCGCCCGCACCGCGCCGAAATTATCGTCCAGCACAAGCAGGGTCTTGTCCATTTTCCGGTTGAATTCCTTGAAATCTACGCTCATTTTTCAGTCCTCCTTAACAGTTGTTCCTATTTTTTCGCCGCAAACCACCCGAAGGATGTTCTGCGGGTCCTTCAGCGCGAAGCAGACCAGGGTCAGGTGATTGTCCATGGCCAGGGTCATGGCGGTGGTGTCCGTCGCCCGCAGGTGCCGGGCCAGGACCTCGTCATAGGTCAGAGCATCGAATTTGAACGCCGTGGGGTCCGTGTTGGGGTCGGCGGAATAGATGCCGTCTACATTCTTGGCCAGCAAGACGGCGTCGGCCTCGATCTCCGCCCCCCGGAGCACCGCGCCGGTGTCCGTGGAGAAATAGGGGTTGCCGGTGCCGCAGGCGAAGACGACCACCTTCCCCTCCCGGAGATACCGGTCCGCCAAGTCCCGGGTGAAATACTCGCAGAATTTGGGCATTTCCAGGGCGGAGAGGACCCGCGCCTCCACCCCGTGCTTTTCCAGGGCGTCGGCCACGGCGATGGCGTTCATCAAGGTCGCCAGCATCCCCATGGAGTCGGCGTGGGAGCGCTGCATTTTGTCCGCCCCATCCTTCACGCCCCGCCAGAAATTTCCGCCGCCGATGACCAGGCCCATCTGGACCCCCAGAGCGGCGCAATCCTTGATCGTCTCGCAGACCTGGCCTATGACTGCAAAATCCAATCCCCGCCGGGCGTCCCCGGCCAAGGCTTCCCCGCTGAGCTTGAGCAGCACGCGGTCATACTTTCGTTCAGGCAAAGCAACTCCTCCTTCTTTATCCTCCCCTATTTTATAATATGACAGCCAAATTGACAACCCAAATTTTTCAAATTTTTAAGAGTTTTCGCAAATTTCACATTTGGGATGCCGCGGGTGGGTCCCGCTGTGCAACATTACGGAATTATTCCCCTGGGCGCGGCGGGATTTCGGCGGGTTTTTCCGTTGAAAACGCCGCCCAAATCGGGTATAATGACTTATATTTTTGCACAAGAGAGGATGGATGCCATTATGGCGGAAATGAACGAGAGCAAAAATTTCATCCACGCCTTTATCGAAGAGGACATTGCCCCCGGCGGGCAGTTTGAGGGCAAAACGGTCCATACCCGGTTCCCCCCAGAGCCCAACGGATATCTGCACATCGGTCATTGCAAGGCCCTGATCATCGACTTCGGCACGGCGGAGAAGTACGGCGGACTCTGCAATCTTCGGATGGACGACACCAATCCCACCAAGGAGGACGCGGAGTATGTCTCCGCCATCCAGGAGGATATCCACTGGCTGGGCTTCGACTGGGGCGACCGGTTTTTCTACGGCTCGGATTACTTTGAGCAGACCTACCAGTTTGCCGAGGAGCTGATCCAAAAGGACCTGGCCTACGTCTGCCAGCTCACGGCGGAGGAATTCAAGAAGTATCGGGGCGACCTGACCCACCCCGCCGTGTCCCCCTACCGGGACCGGCCCTGGCAGGAGAGTCTGGACCTGTTCCGCCGGATGCGGGCGGGGGAGTTCCCCGACGGCGCCTGCACCCTCCGGGCCAAGATCGACCTGGCCTCCGGCAATTTCAATATGCGGGACCCGGTGATCTACCGGATCCGGCACATGAGCCACCACCGCCAGGGGGACAAGTGGTGCATCTATCCCATGTACGACTTTGCCCACCCCATCCAGGACGCCCTGGAGGGGATCACCCACAGCCTGTGTTCCCTGGAATATGAGAACCATCGGCCGCTGTACAACTGGGTGGTGGAGCACGTGTCCGTCCCCTGCCACCCCCGGCAGATCGAGTTCGCCCGCTTAGGCATCGACCACACCGTCATGTCCAAGCGGAAGCTGCGGCAGCTCGTGGAGGAAGGACGGGTCTCCGGCTGGGACGACCCCAGAATGCCCACCCTCTGCGGTCTGCGCCGCCGGGGCTACACGCCCAAGAGCATTCGCACCTTCTGCGACCGGGTGGGCGTGGCCAAGGCCCCCAATACCATCGCCTACGACTTCCTGGAGCACTGTCTCCGGGAGGACCTGAACGAGACGGCCACCCGGGTCATGGCCGTGCTGAAGCCGGTGAAGCTCACCGTCACCAACTACCCCGAGGGCAAGCGGGAGACCTTTGACATTGAAAACAACCCCGTGGACGAGGCCGCCGGCACCCGGCCCGTCAGCTTCAGCCGGGACCTCTGGATCGAGGCCGACGACTTTATGGAGGAGAAGGCGGGCAAATTCTTCCGCCTCTTCCCCGGCAACGAGGTGCGGCTGAAGGGGGCCTATGTGGTCAAGTGTACCGGCTGCGTCAAGGACGAGGCCGGGAACGTGACCGAAGTCCTCTGCGAGTACGACCCGGACTCCCGGGGCGGCAACCCCGCCGACGGCCGGAAGGTCAAGAGCACCATCCACTGGGTGGACGCCTCCAACTGCTGCGAGGCGGAGGTCCGCCAGTATTCCAACCTCTTCAACGACCCGGACCCCGACGCGGCGGGGAAGGATTTTCTTGCCTGTCTGAATCCCGACTCCCTGGAGATCCTCACCGGCTGCAAGGTGGAGGCCAGTCTGCGGGACGCCAAGGCCCCGGCGTCCTTCCAGTTCATGCGGCTGGGCTACTTCTGCCCGGACAGCAGGGACTCCGCCCCCGGCCATCTGGTCTTCAACCGCTCCGTCAGTTTGAAGGACAGTTACAAACCCGGACAATAAGCATCGAGTCCTCCCGCCGGAAAAGGCGGGAGGACAAAAACTTTTTCCCAAGAAAGACTTGACATTTTTCCATTTCGTGATATAATACACCACGTCACCGGAGGCTTAGCTCAGCAGGTTAGAGCGCATGCTTCACACGCATGAGGTCACAGGTTCGAGTCCCGTAGTCTCCACCACGTCGTCGCGGACTGCCTATCGTTCGCGACGACGTTTTTTACACGTCCATTCACCCCGCGCTTTTTTGTCAACAAAGCACTGGATCAAAAGTCCCCGCTAAGTGGCGGGGATCTTTCTTGAAAGGGGGTTTTCCTGTGAAATACGGTCCCATGGTCCCCGGACGGTTTTTGGAGCGGCCCAACCGGTTCATCGCCCATGTGGAAATCGACGGGCAGGTGGAAGTCTGCCATGTGAAAAATACAGGCCGGTGCCGGGAGCTTCTCCCGGCCGGGGCGCGGGTTTGGTGCCGGCGGGCGGAAAATCCGCTCCGCAGGACCAAATTCGACCTGATCGCCGTAGAGAAGGCCGGGCGGCTCATCAACATGGACTCCCAGGCGCCCAACGCGGCCGCCGGAGAATGGCTCCGCTCAGGCGGGCTGGGCCCGGTGACCGACCTGCGGGCCGAGGCGGTCCATGGGGATTCCCGGTTTGATTTTACGTTTTCGCTGGATGGACGCCGGTGCTTTTTGGAGGTCAAGGGGGTCACTCTGGAATGTGACGGGGTCTGCGCCTTCCCCGACGCCCCCACGGAGCGGGGCGCCAAGCATCTGCGGGGACTGAAAGCCGCTGTAGAGGCGGGCTACGGGGCCTATGTGCTTTTTGTCATCCAGATGGCCGATGTAAAATACCTGACTCCCAACGACGGGACCGACCCCGCCTTCGGAAACGCCCTCCGGGAGGCGGCGAGAGCCGGGGTCCGGGTGCTGGCCATGGACTGCGAGGTCACGCCGGATTCTATGGTCCTCCGCTCCCCCGTCACGGTGCGGCTGTGATCTGAGCATTTAGGCGGGTCAGAAGGCCGTCCAGCTCCGACAGGGCTCCGATCTCATAGTCCGGCACGATGTCGGGCCGGGGCGCGGCGTGGGCGGGATTGACCCAGCAGGTGGCGATGCCCGCGTTTTTGCCGCCCAGGATGTCGGAGGTCAGGCTGTCCCCCACCATCATGGCTCGGTCCCGGCGGAAGCCGTCGATGGCGGCAAAGCAGCGCTCAAAATAGGCCGGGAAGGGCTTGTCCGCGCCCACCTCCTGGGAGACGAAGATCTTTTCAAAATAAGGCGCGATGCCGGCGCTCTTCAGCCGTCCCGCCTGGACCTTGGCGGTGCCGTTGCTGGCCAGGTAGAGGCGGTACTTTTTCGACAGGATCTGGAGCGCCTCCAGGGCTCCCGGGAGAAAATAATGGCCGATGGAGAGGAATTCCTCATACCGTTCGGCGCAGGCCTCCGGGTCCGCCTCCTTCCCCAGCTCCCGGAACAGCATGGCAAACCGGCCCACCACCACCTGGCGGCGGGTCAGCTCTCCCCGTTCCAGCATTTGCCAGTGGAGCTTGTTGATCTCACTGTAGCGGGCGCAGACCGCGTCCGTCGGGTCCACGCCGAAGGCCGCCAAAGTCTTGCCGACGGCGATGCGCTCGGCCCTGTGGAAGTCCAGGATCGTCTCGTCCAGATCCAGAAACAGAAATTCAAACATGGCTTTCCCTCCTTAAGATCGCGTTGGACAGCGCCGCGAAGGCCGGAATGTCCAGGGTCTCCCCCCGGACGCCGGGGTCCAGGCCCGCGTCCCGGATGGCCGCCTCCACCCCCTCCCTGCCCAGGGCCGGAAAGGCGGCGGACAGGCAGTTACGGAGGGTCTTTCGGCGCATGGCAAACGACGCCCGGACCGTGCGGAAAAAATGGTCCCGGTCCTCGATATCCCAGGGCCGCTCCTTTCGGACCCGGAGGCGGAGGACCTGGCTGGTGACCTTGGGCCGGGGAACGAAGCAGTCCGGCGGGACCTTGAAGAGAAGCTCCGGCTGGGCATGGTACCGGCAGAACACGGATAAGGCTCCATAGGCCCCGGTTCCAGGGGCGGCGGCGATCCGCTCCGCCACCTCCCGCTGGACCATGACCGTCACGGTGTCAAAGCAGTCCGCCTCCAGCAGGGCCGTCAAAACGGGCGAGGTGATATAATAGGGCAGGTTGGCGCAGGCCGCCGGGCGGAGGCCGGGAAAGCGCTCCCTCACCAGCCCGGGGATGTCCATCTCCAAAATGTCCCCCCAAATCAGCTCTAAATTGGCAAATTCCCCCACTGTCCGGTCCAAAACCGGACGCAAGCGCCGGTCAAGCTCCACCGCCGCCACCTTCCCCGCCCGCAGGCAGAGGCGCTGGGTCAGGCAGCCGAAGCCGGGTCCGATCTCCAGGACGCCGGTATTTGCGTCCAGCTCCGCCTCCTGGGCGATCCGCTCCGGGACCCAGGCGGCGGTGAGAAAATTCTGCCCCTTGGCCTTGGAGAAGGAAAAGCCCTGGGCCTCCAGCAGCGGCCGCATCACATTCAAATCACATAAATCCAGCATACGCTTCCTCGTTTCCCCCATGACAAAAGAAAAGGTACAATAGCCTTCGCAGACTATTGTACCAGAAAAAATGGATCATGGCAACCACAAATCAGCCCAACACGTAGATGGTACACCACCGGGCGCCGAAAGCGACGCACTCCTCCTCCGTGTCATAGTACAGGTCCACCCGATTGCCGACGATGAGTCCGCCGCAGTCCTCCGCCGTGGCGATGCCATAGATGAACTGGCCGTCCTCCGTGACGATGAACATCCGGGTGCCGTAGGGGATCACCTCGGGGTCCACGGCGACGGCGCCCTCCCGGGCGACGGTGCCGGTGGCGGTGAGGGGCGGATTGGGGTCGCCCTCGCAGGTGTAGGCCGTGCCCAGGACCCGAATGGTGTCGCTATAGGACAGGACCTCCCCGGTGGGGGTGTAGATGAAGCCGTCCCGGATGGTCAGGCCGTCCACTCCCTGGCTCTGGCCGACGGAGCCCGTGCCGACGGCGATGACCTCGTCCACCGGGTTTTTCACCACGGTCTGACTCAGCACCGTGCGGCTGATCTCCTTACCGTCGGAATAGACCACGTTGGCGGTGCAGAGCAGCTCGCCGTTCACGCCCTTGGTCAGCACCTCCTGGGTGCCGGCGGGCAGCGTGGAATCCTGATAGTAGGTGACGCTGTGGGCGATGCTGGCGGTGTAGGTCTCCACCTGGCGGACCTCCTCCTCTTCCAGCCGCACGCCGTAGCTGCCGCTGCGGCCACGCTGGACCGTGATCTCGGAGATGCCGTCGTTGGTCTGTGTGGTGAAGGTATCATCCGCATTCAGCTTCAGCCCGGCCTCGTTGAGGACCGTGGTCAGATCGGTAGCAGAGGTGGTATGTACCAGGACCCGGCTGCCGTCAGTGATGACGTAGGTATTCTGGGCGAATACGGTCTGGGACAAAAGCACCAGCGCGATCAGAACGGGAACAAGCAGGAAAACCGTGCGGATGATATGCGTCTTTCTCTTTCTGGATCGTGTGCGCGTCTGCATGGGAAGCTACCTCCTTTCACAGTTTTTTGTGTTTTGCGAAAAATGTAGAAACGGTATCAAAAGGTTACAAATCCCTTTCCTTTTGGAATTTGTATGTTTATTATAACATTTAATTCCAAAAAGTCAAGTCTTTTTTGCGAAAACCCGGAATCCGACAACTTTTTTGGTTTTGTGTTAATATTTTTATGTCAACTTTTGGTTTTTCATTTTGGGTCAAAATGGTTTCAAATTCCGTATTTTCCCCAATATCTAGTGGAAATAATTACATTTGTTAACATAACCAAACAGGTTATGTTAACGGAAATTTTTTTGAGAAACTTGTTATTATGGAAACTGTTTTCCACCTTCTTCCTCCAAAACAGGGCAAATTTAGGGACCCGGGCACCAAATGAAGGGCTTTTTTTCGCTTTGGGATTGACATTCGCTCCATTTTGTGCTAAATTGGGGATAGCAAAAGGCTATGACGAAGCCCGATCCGGAATCAGCCGCAGCAGAGAGGGGCCAGTTGGTGCGAAGGCCCTGCCGTCTGGTCCGGGGACACCACTTCCGAGCCGCCCGGCGGAAATGCCGGGCCGGGCGCGCCCGTTACAGCGTCCAATGAGCGGCGGCCTTTGGGCCGCAACCAGGGTGGAACCGTGGAATACATTGAATCGTATCCCACCCCTGAATTTTCAGGGGTGGGATTTTTGTCTGCCCCAAATTCTAAAGGAGGGTTACCCCATGAGCGAAGAAAACCAATACACCTTTGAAAACCCCGAGTACCGGAAGACCTACTGGCACACCTGCTCCCACATCATGGCCCAGGCCGTGAAGCGCCTGTGGCCCGAGGTCAAGCTGGCCATCGGCCCCGCCATCGACGAGGGCTGGTATTACGACTTCGACGCCCCCTTCACCATCACCCCGGAGCATCTGGAAAAGATCGAAGCGGAAATGAAGAAGATCTGCAAGGAGCGCCTGCCCCTGGTCCGCACCGAGAAGCCCCGGGAGGAAGCCATCGCCTACATGGAGGGCCGGGACGAGCCCTACAAGGTGGAGCTGATCCAGGACCTGCCGGAAGACGCGGTCATCTCCTTCTACACCCAGGGCGAATTTACCGACCTGTGCGCCGGTCCCCACTTAGACTCCACCGGCCGGGTCAAGGGCAACGCCATCAAGCTGACCAGCTCCTGCGGCGCCTACTGGCGGGGCGACAGCAAGCGGAAAATGCTTCAGCGGATCTACGGCATCGCCTTCCCCAAGAAGGAGGAGCTGGAGGAGTACCTGACCAAGCGGGCCGAGGCGCTGAAGCGGGATCACAACAAGCTGGGCCGGGATCTGGAGTATTTTACCACGGTGGACGTTATCGGCCAGGGCCTGCCCGTTTTGCTTCCCAAGGGCGCCAGGGTGATCCAGATCATGCAGCGCTGGATCGAGGATCTGGAGCAGTCCAAGGGCTATCTGCTGACCAAGACGCCGCTGATGGCCAAGAGCGACCTGTACAAGATCTCCGGCCACTGGGACCACTATCTGGACGGGATGTTTGTCCTGGGCGACCCCAATGACGAGAGCAAGGAGTGCTTCGCTCTGCGGCCCATGACCTGTCCCTTCCAGTACCAGGTGTATCTGAACCGCCAGAGGTCCTACCGGGATCTTCCCATGCGCCTGGGCGAGACCTCCACCCTGTTCCGCAACGAGGACTCCGGCGAGATGCACGGCCTGATCCGGGTGCGGCAGTTCACCATTTCCGAGGGGCATCTGATCCTCCGCCCCGACCAGTTGGAGGAGGAGTTCAAGGGCTGCCTGGAGCTTGCCAAGTACTGCCTGGGCACCCTGGGCCTGCTGGATGACTGCACCTTCCGCTTCTCCCAGTGGGACCCCGCGAACCCCAAGAACAAGTATGAGGGCACCGCCGAGCAATGGGAGGAGGCCCAGCGGGTCATGGGCCAGATTTTGGACGACCTGGGCGTGGAGTACACCGTGGGCATCGACGAGGCCGCCTTCTATGGCCCCAAGCTGGACATCCAGTACCACAACGTCTTCGGCAAGGAGGACACCCTGGTCACCATTCAGATCGATATGCTCCTGGCCCAGCGGTTTGGGATGTACTATATCGATGAAAACGGCAACAAGGCCCTGCCCTATATTATCCACCGCACCTCCATGGGCTGCTACGAGCGGACGCTGGCCTACCTGATCGAGAAATACGCAGGGGCTCTGCCCTTGTGGCTCTCCCCGGTCCAGGTCAAGGTCCTGCCCATCACCGACCGGGTCCACGACTATGCCAAGGACGTGGTCAGTAAGCTCACCGCTGCCGGCATCCGGGCCGAGGGCGACCTCCGTTCCGAGAAGCTGGGCTACAAGATCCGGGAGGCCCAGGGGCAGAAGATCCCCTATATGCTGGTCGTTGGCGACCGGGAGGCCCAGGAGGGCGCCGTGGCCGTCCGCACCCGCTCCGGCGGGGACGAGGGGGCCGTGAGCCTGGACGACTTCATCGCCAAATGCCTGTCCGAGATCCGGGAAAAGAGCCGGAGAGTGTAAAAATTGTGTTAATTTCTTCCGCGGCGTGTCAGCTAGGCGCGCCGCGGATCTTTTCCCCGTAGATTTATTCATATTTGCGTGGTATGATCGATCCTATATTAGGAAGGGAGCGGGACCGATGAAACGTGGAATGGATCGCGCCATTTCCCGGGTGGAGACCGTCCCCCTGGGCGGCCGGCCTCAGAAAATACTGCTGGAAGGAGGCTCCGCCCATAACCCCATCGTCCTCGCCCTCCACGGCGGGCCCGGGAGCCCCATTCCCTTCGGCGTGGGCTGCCGGGGACTGTTCCCAGATTTTACAGATCGGTGCATCCTGGTCTGCTGGGACCAATACGGCTGCGGGGCCAACAACGCCCCCCTGCCGGAGGACTTCGGCATCGAGGACTTCGCGGAGATGACCGTGGACCTGATCCGGCATCTCAAGGCACAATTCCCGGGCAACCGGCTGTATCTCTTCGGAATGTCCTGGGGCTCCATTCTGAGCGTCCTCGCCGCCAACCGGGCGCCCCAGATGGTGGACGGGGTCCTGGCCTACGGCCAGGTCACCTGGAAGCTCCTACAGTCGGAGGACACCCTGGCCGCCCTGCTGGCCTCGGTGCCGGAAAAAATCAGGAAGCAGGCCCAGAGGATCTTCGTTTATCAGGAGCTTTCCGCAAAAAACGCTCTGTTGATCAGCAAATGGGTCCGAAAATACACGGAAGGTTATGTAAACAAGAGCGAACCCAAAGCCCCTCTGTGGCCCCTGGTCAAGGGGCTGCTCACCAGCCCGGACTACCGGCCCCGGGACGTTCTGGCAGTGATGGTGAACGGCTGCGGAAAGAGCAAGCGCCTGATCGAGGACCTGACCCGGGTGGACCTGCGGAGCGAGCTGCTGCACGTTCGAGTCCCTTACCATATCCTGCAAGGCCAGACGGACGTGGTCACCTCCACCCGGCAGGCCGTTGCCCTGGTGGAAAAGTGCGGGAATCCCCTTCTGACCTGCACGGTGATCCCCAACGCGGCCCATATGCCCGGCAGGAACGGGATGAACGCCATTTTGGAGGAGATCGGCAAGCTGACCTGAACGGTTTCAGAAAGGAGCGACGCCCATGGACCGAAAAAAACTGCGGCTGCTGTGCCTGTCCGCAGGCGCGGCGGCGCTGTGCGCCTGGCTCCTGTGGGGAAACCTGGCCGTGACGGTGAGCACCTTCCGGGTGACCCTTCCGGACCTGCCATCCGGCTTTGACGGCTTCCGCATCGCCCAGGTTTCGGACCTGCACAACGCGGAATTTGGGAAAGACAACGC
The DNA here is from genome assembly GCA_947625965.1 of uncultured Oscillospiraceae bacterium. Taxonomy (GTDB): domain Bacteria; phylum Bacillota; class Clostridia; order Oscillospirales; family Oscillospiraceae; genus Faecousia. Next base: position 2,960 of record CANQQO010000024.1, on the reverse strand, counting down.
CCGTCTTTTGGACAAGCTGCGGGAGGCGTCGCCGGATCTCATCGTCCTCACCGGGGACCTGGTGGACAGCCGGCGGACCGATATTGAGATCGCCGTTTCCTTTGCAGAACAGGCGGTGAAGATCGCCCCCACCTATTACGTCACCGGCAACCACGAGGCCCGTCTCGCCGATTACGGCGTCCTTCGGGAGGGGCTTCTGGCCGCCGGGGTGACGGTGCTGGAAAACCAGGCGGCGGTCCTGACCCGGGGGACGGACCGTGTGACCCTCTATGGCCTCCAGGACCCGGCCTTCGGCGACTCCCCTGCCCTGCCGGAGACGGAAGATCTTCTCATCCTCCTGGCCCACCGGCCGGAGTATTTTGAACGCTACGCCGCCCAGGGGGCGGACCTGGTCCTCAGCGGCCACGCCCACGGCGGGCAGGTGCGCCTTCCCTTCTTGGGCGGTCTGATCGCTCCGGGCCAGGGCTTTTTACCCAAGTATGACGCGGGGATCTACAAGGAATACGGGGCGGTGATGGCCGTCAGCCGGGGGCTGGGCAACAGCATCATCCCCATAAGGGTCAACGATCCGCCGGAGCTGGTGATCCTGATCCTGCAAAAGACATAACGGAGGTTCCCCATGAAAAAGAAAGAATGGCTCGTCTTTGCCGTCCTGGCCCTGGTCCTGGCGGTGATCGGTTATCCCTTTATCTCCTTTGGGTATGGTTTTTCGGTTATGGTCCTCTTTGGGATCCTGGCGCTGGTGTTTCTGTTCCGCCTTTGCTGGCAGAACCGGAGGAAATCCAAGTGGATTCGAGGCTGCCTCATCATTCTGAGCGTCTGCACGGGACTGGGACTGTTGGCCGCACTGTTCACCGGCTTTCTCATCGCCCGGGCAGGGTTTGGGGATCTGAAGACAGAATGTTCCTATGTGGTAGTCCTGGGGGCGGGGGTCAACGGCACGGCGCCGTCCCTGTCCCTGCGGGAGCGGCTGGACGCGGCTTACAACTATCTATCCTCCCATCCCGATTCCATCTGCATCGTCTCCGGCGGCCAGGGCGGCGGAGAGGACATCTCCGAGGCAGAGTGTATGTACCGGGACCTAACCGCCCGGGGCATCTCCCCCGACCGAGTCTGGAAGGAGGACCAGGCCACCAACACCCGGGAAAACCTTTCCTTTTCCCTGGCGCTGATCCAGGAGCGCACCGGCAAGGCCCCCGACCATATCGGCGTCGTTTCCAGCGAATACCACCTCTACCGCGCGGTAAAATTCGCCCAAGAGCTGGGCATCACCGCCTCCGGCATCCCCGCCAGGACCACCTGGCTCTCCCTGCGGGTCAACTATTTCCTCCGTGAGATCGCGGCGGTGTGGTTTTACACGCTGTTTGGAAGATGAAATTGCAAAATTTCCTCTTGCTATTTCGCGGATAATCGTGTATACTATTCCTCGAACAAGCCGGTGTGATGGAATGGTAGACGTGACGGACTCAAAATCTTGTTCGCCTAACCGCCAGCGCATAGGCAAAAGGCTTGAAAATGTGGTACTTTTACAATCTAATAGGTGCATTTGTTTTTAATATCCCTCCCGTACATCCCTCCGATTTCAGGGTTTTGCGGGATTGAAGGGAGTTAAAATATAAAATGCCGGTGTGGCGGAATTGGCAGACGCACCGCACTCAAAATGCGGCGGATCACTCCGTGCCGGTTCGAGTCCGGCCACCGGCACCAGAAATTCCTGCCCCGAAGTGTATTGCTTCGGGGCTTTCTTAATGCCCCATAGCCACCGCATTGGATGATGCCGGGTAAAATGCCAAGATCGCATTGGCTGAAGAAACCTTGCTGCTGTAATCCAGGTGCGTGTAAATATTGGAGGTAGTGCTTATGTCGCTATGACCGAGCCATTCCTGAATTTCCTTCAAACTGACGCCGTTCGCATAAAGCAGGCTTGCACAGCTATGACGGAGATCGTGAAAGCGTATCTTTTTCAGACCGTTGTTCTTCAATACGATTTCAAAGTGCTGTGTCAGGAAGTTCGGTTTGACAAGCTCCCCAATGGAATTTACATAGATGTAATCCAGATAGTCTTTGCAGTAGGCGGTCCCGCATACCTTTTGGTTGATCTGTTGCTCAGCCTTCAAGTGATGGAGCAGAGCTTCAAACGGTGCTACCAGAGGTAAGGTACGGCAGCTCGATTTCGTTTTGGTTCTGTCCTTCTGGATGGTGAGGCTTTTACCGTCGATATTTACCTGGGTAACGGTATGTCTGATGCTGATAGTCTTTTTCTCAAAGTCAATCGCATCCCATTTCAGGCCGACAACTTCACTTCGCCGCAGACCGTAAAATGCAGCCAGTATAACGCCAAGTTCTATCGGATCGCCTTCTACTGTTTTGAACAGGGTATCTAATTCCTGCTGGTCGTAGATGGTAGCAACGTATTTGGCCTTTCTCGGTCTTTCAATTCGATCTGCGGGGTTGGACTTAATCAATCCGATCTGAAAAGCATACTGGAGGCATTTACGGATATTTGCATGTCGGTGAATTACCGTATTAGCTGTTTTTCCTGCATTCAGTTCAAATTGATAATAGTCTTGAATGTGTTTTGGATGTCTTTCCAGGTCTTGCAGAGTGAAATTCTTGTCCTTGAAATAGGGAATGATACGGATGCCGTTTTCATCGGTGTCCAGATACACCCAATCCGGCTCGATGTCCCTATAGGGCTCCCGCAAAGTCGTAGACTTTGTGGGAAGAGGAGGCACAGCGGAATGAGTGAGCTCTGCCGCTCGCGGCGGAGCGAAGGATATGGAGCTTGTGCCGACGAGGTCGCGCTTTTGCAGAAAGAGAATGTCGCTGGTGACTTCTGTGCCGGCGTTGCGCTTAAAGGCATTGTCCGGCAGGCGGATCGCGCCGATCAGGTCGGCGCGCTGGGCCAGATATTTGCGGACGGCGCTGTTTTCCTTGTCCATGGTGCCTTTGCTGGTGAT
>CANQQO010000023.1 GCA_947625965.1 uncultured Oscillospiraceae bacterium | reverse complement strand
TTGATCAGGCCGATGTTGGGACCTTCGGGGGTCTCGATGGGGCACATCCGGCCATAGTGGGTGTAGTGAACGTCCCGGACGTCGAAGGAGGCCCGCTCCCGGCTCAGGCCGCCGGGGCCCAGGGCGGACAGACGCCGCTTGTGGGTCAGCTCGGCCAACGGGTTATTCTGGTCCATGAACTGGGACAGGGGCGAGGAGCCGAAGAATTCCTTGATGACCGCCGTCACGGGGCGGATGTTGATGAGACTCTGGGGGGTGACGGCGTCCAGGTCCTGGACGGTCATGCGCTCCCGGATCACCCGGTCCAGCCGGGAGAAGCCGATGCGGAACTGGTTCTGGAGCAGCTCGCCTACGCAGCGCAGCCGGCGGTTGCCCAGGTGGTCGATGTCGTCGGGGGTGCCCAGGCCCAGGGCCACGCAGTTGAGGTAGTTGATGGAGGCCATGATGTCGTCGGGGATGATGTGGTTGGGCACCAGGTCCGTCAGCCGCTCGGAGATGGCCTCCTCCCAGCCGTCGGCGGGGACGGTCTCCAGCATCTCCTTCAGAACGGAGAAGCGGACCTTTTCCTTGACGCCGTAGTCCCGGGGGTTGAAGGGGACGAATTTGGACATATCCACCATGCCGTTGGAGAAGACCTTCACGTTCTGGTCCCCCACCCGCAGCACGGCCTCGTTGACGCCCTTGTCCGACAGCTCATGGGCCCGGGAACGGGTGATGATCTCCCCGGGCATGACCAGGATCTCGCCGGTCATGGGGTCGGCGATGGGCTCGGCGGCCTCCTGGCCCGCCAGGCGGGACCAGATGTCCATTTTCTTATTGAATTTATACCGGCCCACCCGGCTCACGTCGTACCGGTGGGGGTCGAACAGCAGCCCCTCCAGATGGGCGATGGCGGTCTCCACGGTGGGGGGCTCGCCGGGACGGAGGCGGCGGTAGATCTCCAGCAGGCTCTCCTCCTTGGTCCGGCAGGGGTCCTTTTCCAGGGTGGCCTTGATCCGGGCGTCTTCTCCAAAGAGGGCCTTGATCTGCTCGTCGGTCTCCACGCCCAGGGCACGGATCAGGCTGGTGATGGGCAGCTTCCGGTTCTTGTCGATGCGGACCCAGAGGACGTCGGAATTGTCCGTCTCATATTCCAGCCAGGCGCCGCGGTAGGGAATGATGGTGGCGGTGTAGGTATGCTGGTCGGCCTTGTCCACCTCATGGCCGTAATACATACCGGGAGAACGGACGATCTGGGAGATGATGGCCCGCTCCGCCCCGTTGATGACGAAGGTGCCGCCGTTCGTCATGATGGGGAAGTCCCCCATGAAGATCTCCTGTTCCTTGATCTCGTCGGTCTCGGTGTTGCGCAGGCGCACCCGGACCTTGATGGGCCGGGCGTAGGTGGCGTCCCGTTCCTTACATTCCTCGATGGTGTACTTAGGCTTTTCGTCCATGGAGTAGTCCAAAAAGCTCAGTTCCAGCTTCCCGGAGAAGTCGGTGATCACGCCGACATCCCGGAACACCTCCCGGAGTCCCTCGTCCAGGAACCACTGGTAGGAGTCCTTCTGAATCTTGAGCATATTGGGCATTTCCAGGATCTCTTTGTACTTCGCGTAGCTTTTCCGCATGGTCTTGCCGAACATCTCGTCTCTGACCATTTCCATGGAGAACATCACTGCCTTTCTTTCGGCGGAGCGCCGGAATCTGTTCGTTGATACGCCCGGAGGAGTTGTAAATTTTGTGCGATTTGCCCTTGACTTTGCCGCCGGACTGTGATAAAATGCACATAGTTATGGGGAACCTAAAAAAGGCCGCACTCCCACAGTATGGAGAACTATTTTAACACAGGTCCCCTTCAATGTCAATCTTTTTTTCCGGGCTGGGCCCGGATTTTTTTATTTTTGTGGTGGGATCGGACGGGCGCGCATTTCGGCGGTCTTTGAAGGGAATTCCAGAGATTTTCTTTACACTTTTTTTCTTGCATATTTCGTCGCCATGTCGTATAATTTAAGGGAATACCACGAAAAGAAACGAGGGATCGACATGGCCGTGGATCGCGACGCCCTTTTTGACGCCGGCGGTAACAGCAGCGCCGACGATATTTTATCGGAGATTGACCGGCTTCTGGCCGGAATAGACGGCGCCCCCGAGGCGGAGGCGCCGGAAGGAGATTCCTCCTTCGACTTCTGGGAGCCGGAGGAGACCCCCGCCGCCTTCGCCGCCTCCCCGGAGAAGGGGCCGGAAAACGAAGCGGGGACCAAGGAGCCGCCCGAAGCGCCCGCCCAAGCCGGCAAGGACGCCCGGCTTTCCATGGAGGCGGGGGAACAGGCGGAGAAGCCGGCATCCTCCGCCGCCGAGACGGAAAAACCGGAGGAACCCCCCGCCCCGGAAGAAGAACCGTCCCTGGCCCCCATTCAGAAGGACGATCTGTTTGACACCCAGCTTTTGGACCTGCTGGGTCTGGAGGCGGCGGAGGGGCCCGCCGCCCAGGAGGCGCCTCCCGCCCTGGAAGACACGCTCCAGGCCCCTGAGCCGGAACCCCCGGTCCCCGAGCCGGAGCTGCCGGATCTGACTTTTTCCGACCCGGCCCCGGAGCCGGTCCCCCCGGCGGACCCTGTCCCGGCGAAAAAAACGGAGGAGCCCCCGGACCCCAGCACCGCCCTGCCGGACCTGGACTTCCAGGAGCCGGCCCAGCCCCGGCATACGGAGCATACGGAGCATACGGAACATCCCCAGCGGCCTCCCCGCCGCAGGCGGAAGAAGAAATACCTCAACCGCTGGTATCTGCTTCTGGCCGTGTGGCTGGCGGGCTTCTTCCCGGAGCTGGTGCTTCACGTCGCCACCTCCACCGGGCCCCTGACGCTGTACAACTCCGGCCTGCTGATGCCCCTGCTCTTCGCCGGGGTCCCGGCCCTGGCCCTCTTCGCCCTGACCCTGGTACTGCCCAGCCGAAAGGCCAATCATGTGCTCCTGACGCTGTATCCGGCCGCCGTCCTCCTGCTCTGCGCCTCCCAACTGGTCTATTCCCGCATTTTTAACAACAGCTTTTATTCCGCCTACTCCATGCTGAACGGCGGGCAGGTCTTTCAGGGTCAGTTCAACGCTACCATTTTCACCGAGATCTGGAAAGCGCTGCCCCTCATCCTCCTGATGGCGGTCCCCGTGCTGCTGTTGATTTTCCTGGCGCCGAGGGTGTTCTCCTTTCGGCCCATGAAGAAGCCGGTCTTCGCCCTGGGGCCCATCGCCCTGGCGCTGGCCCTGCATTTGATCGCTGTGGCCATTCTGCCCGCCTTCGGCACCGGCGCCCAGACCGCCTACGACCTGTATCACAGCAGCACCGACCCCTACGCCAGCGTCAACCGGCTGGGCGTCGTCACCTCTCTGCGGCTGGATTTGACCCGGCTGCTCACCCATTCCCAGCCCGGCGGCAGTCTCCACTTCGATCCTCCGCCCACCGGCACCTCGGAGCCTTCCTCCGGCAGCGACGCCACCTCTCCCCCCGCCAGCGCCACCACCGCGCCCCAGAGCACCGAGCCCCAATTAAACGTGCTGGACTTCAATTTCGACGCCATGGCCAGCCGGATCGTGGACGAGCAGCTCCGGGATATGTACCTCTTTTTCGCCCAGCGGACCCCCAGCAGCAAAAACGACCACACCGGCCTCTTCAAGGGCTGCAATCTGATCCTCATCTGCGCCGAAGCCTTTGATTCTCTGGCGGTGAGCCAGGAGCGGACGCCTACCTTATATAAATTGATGCACGAGGGCGTCTATTTCTCCAACTACTATGTCTCCGACTGGGGCACCTCCACCACCGACGGAGAATACGCTTTCCTGACGGGCACCGTCCCCGAGGCCGGCGTGTGGAGCTTCGAGCGCTCCGCCAAGTACGGCAACGCCATGCCCCTGACCATGCCTCAGCAGCTTCTGAAGCAGGGCTACCACGCCTTCGCCTTCCATGGCCACGACTACGACTACTACAGCCGGAACGAGTACCTGGAAAACCTGGGCTTCACCTACAAGGCCCACGGCCAGGGCCTGGAGGTGGACTACACCTGGCCCGAGTCCGATGTGGAAGTGATCGACAAGAGCACTGCGGATTATGTCAACCAGGAGCCCTTTATCACCTATTATATGACCATCTCCGGCCACCGGGAGTTCAATTTCAGCGACAACTATATCTGCTACAAGAACCGGGAGCTGGTGGAGGACGAGCCCTACAGCTCCCACGTCCAGGCATATCTGGCCTGCCAGTTGGAGCTGGAGAAGAGCATGGAGCTGCTGATGCAGCGCCTGGAGGAGGCCGGAGTGCTGGAAAACACCGTCATCGTCCTCACCGCCGACCACTATCCCAACGGCCTGACGGACGAGGAGCTGTCCGAGCTGGCGGGCTATGAGATCAGCGACAACTTTGGCCGTTTCCGCAACGGCGCCATCCTCTACAAGGCCGGCATGACCCCCGAGACGGTAGACGCCCCCTGTAGCCATCTGGACTTGCTGCCCACGTTGAGCAATCTCTTCGGTCTGGACTTTGACTCCCGGCTGTATATGGGGCGGGACGTGTTCTCCGACGCGGAGCCCTTCGTCATGTTCCGGGACGGAAGCTGGCTGACAAATCTGGCAAGCTATAATTCCAACACCGGCGAGATCACCAATTTCACCGAGACCCCCGTCAGCGACGAATACGCGGAAAAAATGAGCAACGAGCTGTCCAACCGCTTCACCGTCTCCTCCTGGATCCTGGAAAATGACTTCTGGGGCGAGCTGTTCGGGAAAGAATAATTGGGAATCGTCCCGGAAACTGTCTGATTTTCTGCAAATTCCCGGCAATATGCCAAGACGCCATCGGGCAACCTATCCGAAAAGGAGTGGTTGCCCGATGAATTTATCCAAAAAAGCCGCGTTGACTTCGGCGGCTCTGGCCGCCCTGCTGCTGTCCGGCTTCTGCCGGGTCCCCAAGGTCACGCCCCCCATGCCCTGGGTGGTGAAGGTCACCGCCGAATCGGACCTGGAGGGGATCCCGCTGCGGCGGGAGTACACCGCCAGCCCAAAAATGGAGGCGGTGCTGGGCTACCTCCGGGCCTTGCAGGTAACGCCCCCGCCGCCGGACGCAGGCGGTCCTCCCGACGGCTCCTGCCGGATCGAACTGACCCTCTCCGACGGCTCTAAGCGGGTGTATTTTCAGCGCTCCAACCGTTATCTGCGGAAGGACGACGGCCCCTGGCGCACCGTGGACCCCGCCCCGGCCCCGGACCTGCCGGCCCTTCTCAGCCGCTTCCCCAGCGACGGGTAAATGGCAAGAAGCGCCGTTCCGCTTTTTCGGCGGCCCCATCCCGGGGCCGCCGATCTTCGGAAAAACCGGGGTTCTTACGGCTTTTTCAGCTTTTCCGGCGCTTCCCATAGATGGACGCCTCCCCGCTGAGGGGGCCCGCCGCCACCCTGGGCTTGACGGCGGCCCGGACCCCTTCCGGGCGGATGCCGATCCCGTGGCCGGAGGTGATTGAGGTCGTTTTCCTCCCTTCCCCGCCGCGTTGAATCCATTTCCGCATCCTAAAAAGCGCCTTTCCAAAAAGGATTCGCCAAGGAAACCCCCTCCGTCATTCCGGGGGCGCGTTTTCCATGGACTGACCGAACATCAGAAAATAGGTGATGGCCAGCAGGTCGGCGCAGCCGCCGGGGGAGAGATTCCGGCGGATCATCTCCCGGTCCAGCTCCTCCAGAGCCGCCCGGTCCGGGATGGGGCCGGAGATGGCCGCCGCCTGGGCCGCCGCCCAGGACCGGCCCGCCTCTCCGCCCCGGGCAAGGAGATTCGTGTCCGACACCCGGGCCATCAGAGCGCAGAGGGCCGCCAGGCCCGCCTGTTCCCAGTCCGCCCCAGCGGAGCGGGCGGCCTCCATGGCGGGAAGCCCGATCTCCCGCACCGAGGGCAGGCCCGCCGCCAATTCTCCCCGGATGCCTTTCCCGCCCGTGGCCCGATAGAGTCGGGCTCCGGCGGTCTCGGCGGAGCCGGCCTCCATAGCGGCAAAGTCCGCCGCCACCGCCCCCTGGCAGAGCCGGGCGGCCATGTCCAAAACCGCCTCGGTCCCGGCCCAGGGCCGCTCCGGCGTCCAGAGCCGCCCGGCGGCGGCGCAGACCGTGCCCAGGGAGAAAATCGCCCCCTTGTGGGTGTTGACGCCGCCGGTGGCGGAGAGCATGGCCCGCTCCGCCTCCAAACCCGCCCGCCGCAGACGGGCGAAGGCCGCCTCCGGGGGCAGGTCCCGGGTCCGATGTCCCAGCAGCGCCGCCTGTCGATAATAGGACGTCAGGGCCGCCGCGCTGTCCAGGAAGGTGAACAGATCCATATCCGAATGGCTGCCGCTGTTGGCCCGGTCCACCAGGCCGGGCTTGGGAGTGGCGCAGACCTCGTAGAGGAGGGCCCGGATCGCCTGGGCGCCCAGGGCGCTCAGGTCCTTTTCCGCAAAAAACGCCTCCATAATGGCCCGGGTCTTCGCCTGCAATTCCGCAACGGGATGGACCCGGCGGGAGGCGCAGCCCCGGCCCGGGGCGCCGCAGATCAGACAGGGACGGGGCGGAAAGCCCAAATCCTCTCGGCTCAGGCTTTCCCCCTCCTTCACCACATCCAGGTCAAAAAGGCGTCCGATCGGGCCCTCATCCTCCAATTGGACGCAAAGTTCTTTTAATATTCGATAATCTCCCTCCACCGCAAGGAGCGCCTCGCAGCCCGTGACGGCGTCCGTAAGCTCTCGGCGGAGGACTTTTTTCTTCCGCTCCGCCAGGGCGTCCTCCAACCGGGACAGGCCCTCCCGGAAGGTGCGGCGGATCAGGGGGCTGTTCTTTACCGGCCCCGCGATGTTCAGGCAAAAGCTGATCACCGCCGCGCCGGTCCGGGCCATCAGAGCCCGCTGTGCCTCCGCACGGCGTTCCCGGGCCTCCAGGACCTGCCAAAGCGTCACTTCCATATCGCCGCTCCTTTTAATAATGTACCGTCTCGCCGCTGAGCCTGATGGCCCGGAGAACGGCCTCCGCCTGGGGGGAGTGGAAATAGTCCCAAGTGCTCTCCGGCACCAGCTCCCGGATCTGCTCCAAATGTCCGTCGTGAATGGCCTTTCGCACGTCGCTGGCGCTGATGGGGACCTCGCCCAGGGTCTTCCGGGGAAGGACGACGCAGTCGATGCCGGCTTTGGGCAGCTCCTCCGCCATGACCCGGTTGTAAAGCCCCGTGACCAGGCTCCTGGGTTCCTCCCCCACGTAGCGGGCGGTGACCCCCAAGGCCCGGGCGATGGGGGGAAAGAGGGCCAGGTCCAGCCGGGCGTGGCCCAGGATCACCGCCTCCTGATCCTTGAGAAAGTAGCTGGGGAAGGTGGCGGCGCTGATGATATAGGGCCCGGAGTCGTGGCAGATCACGTTTTTCAGATCCCGCGTGCCCTTGAGGACCATCTCTTTTCGGGCGGAAAAGGGCACCAGGCTGGCGTCCTCGCTGAGAAGGAACAGATGAACATTGTCGTTTTCCGCCGCCGCCCGCTCCACCAGATACCGGTGGCCCAGGGTGAAGGGGTTGGCGTTCATGACGATGGCGGCGCTTTTTCCGGGCCGGCGGTCCTTTTCCAGCCGGCGGCAGAAGCCCGCGAAGCCCCCCGCCCGGTTCTCCAGGAAGGACACCTGTCCCTCCACCCGGGCGATCTCATAGAAGCCCAGGTCCCGGAAATATTTGGCCGTCCGGCACTTGGTATAGACAAAGAGGTGGAAATTCCCCCGCTCCGCCTGGCGCTCCACCAGATGGGTGACCAGCAGATTCATCAGCCCCTCCCCCTGATAGGCGGAATCCACCGCTAGGCAGCGGAGCGTATTGCCGAAAGTGCTCCCGGTGGCGGCCAGGCGGTCGTCCTCGTCAAAGACGCCGCAGGTATAGTCCAAATTGCCGTCCCGGCGGATGCCCTCCCGCTCCAAAAGGGCGTCCACCTGTTCCATCCCCAGCCGGTCCCGGCGGGAGATGGCGCTGACCGTATAGCTCATCCCAAATCCCCCTCTCTTTTGGGTTATCATACCACAAGTCGAAACTTTTGACAACCGGAACGTGCAAGATCCCCCTCCCAGTTTCCACACATGGGAGGGGGATCGAAAATGTGGCTACTTCAAATGATCGACGGCGTACTGGGCTTCTTCCTCAGTAAATTGCTCACCGTACTCTGAAATCAGTTGGTCATAAATTGCGGACAGAGACATACCCAGATCCTCCTGATATGTCTTCGCCTTAGCCAGGGCATTGGCTTTCCAGTCGGCCTCCACATGGTCAATTGCATACTGGGCCTCTTCTTCGGTGAACTGCTCACCGTACTCCGAAATCAACTGGTCGTAAATGCCTTTTTTAGACATATGCATCTTGTCGCTATAATCCTTAGCTTTGGCCAGCGCGTTAGCGCTGTAATCCCATTCCAGGTGATCAATTGCATATTGTGCTGCCTCCGCCGGGAATTTTTCCCCGTATTCAGAGGTTAGCTGATCATAAATCCCCTTCTTGGACATCTTCATAATGGAGGCGTAACTCTCCGCTTTCCGCAAAGCGTTCTTGTACTCAGTGGGGACATCGTCCTTCGGCTCAGTAGGGGCACTGGTTGGAACGTCGGTGTGGGCAGTGGTCCCTTCTGCAGCCGCTGTCGTACTAGTGGGTGCTTTGGTAGCGGGCTGAGACTCGGTTGGTTGGGATGTAGTTGTATGCGTTTGCTTTTGGTCCGGATCTGAGTCAGTATTCCCTCCTTGGCTACCAATGATCCCGATGAGCAGGACTACAACGATAGCCCAAAACCACCACTTGGTATAAAATGGCTTTCCATTCTTCCCGCCACAGTGGGGACAGGTCTTCGCACTCGCAGCAATTTCCCGCCCACAGTGTTTGCAGGGAATCATTTTTGCTTATTTTGCCATGACATCACTCTCTTTCCAAAAACTTTTTTGATTAGATCATTGGGGATTGCTGATAATGAATCAGTTTAATATCCTTCCTATCGATCCAATAACATAATAGCATAGGTTTTCCTGACTGTAAAGAAAAAGGCACATTATCAAACTGTTTCTCTCCCCGGAGCTGGAATGTCGCCGGCCAGAAATTCATGGGCTCTGCCCGCCCCGCAGGCCCCGGCAAAAGCCGGGGCCTGTTGGGAAATGGAGGTCGGTATCAAAGAGGCATAATGCCTACAATGATGGCAAAGATCATGCACAGAATGGAGAAGCCCCAGACGTACATAAAGCTGGCCTTGATGTGGTCCTTGATGTCCACATCCGCCAGGCCCACGCCCAGCAGCGTGGCGGGCACCATGGGGCTGATGAAGGTGGCGCAGTTGCGGCAGACCACCATGGCAATGGCAATGGGCAGCGGCTCCACGCCGAAGCCCTGGCCGATGCCGATCATGACGGGCAGCATCCCGAAGAAATAGCTGTCGGTATCGAAGGCCAGAGCCAGCGGCACGGACAGGATGCCGATGACCAGGGGCAGATGCTGGCCCAGGAAGGTGGGCAGGATGTTCCGGATGATCCCGGCCAGGCAGCGCACTACGCTGGGGATGGCCAGCTCGCCCATGTACTTCACGTTTGCCACCACCAGGGCGCCGTTGGCGTCGGCCATGTAGCTGGTGGTCAGAATGCCCATGAGGATGGCGGCGCCCATCAGGGTGGAGCACATCATCAGAGCGGGACCGGCGTGGAGGTTGATGATCTTCTTATGGGCGGCGGCGGTAAAGCCGTAGTTCACGAACAGGGCAATGGCGGTGCCCAGCATGAAGGGCACATAGCTGGGGAACACGTCCCAGATCAGCATGGCGATCACGGCCACGGTGAGCAGCAGGTTGAACCAGAACAGCTTGGGACGGGCCAGCTCGTTGACGGGGGCGGCCTCGGCGGTCTTAGTGGTCTCCGCCTCGGCCAGGGTGCCGTTCAGACCGGCGCCCCGCTTCTTCTCCTGCCAGCCGGCCAGGACCGCGTGGGCCAGGCAGACGACGATGCCGAAGATCTGGATGGGCAGGATGGTCTGCCACAGGGAGCCGGCCTCGATGCCCAGCACGGTGGCGGCCCGCATGGTGGGACCGGCCCAGGGCATCAGATTCAGAATGCCCATGGCCAGCACGGCGATCCGCAGAAGGGTGGTGGGCCGCATATTCATCTTCTTGTACACCGGCAGCAGGGCGGGCACCACGATGCAGAAGGTGGAGGCGCCGCCGCCGTCCAGGTGGCCCACCAGGGCGATGATGGCGGTGACCAGGGTGACGCCCATGACGCTCTTGCCCACCAGCTTCATCAGATTGCCGATAATGACGTCGAACATTCCGGCGTCGGTCATGATGCCGAAGTACAGCACGGAGAACACGAACAGGGCGGCGGTGGGACCGGTGCTCTTAAAGCCGGCCTCCACCATCTCGGCAAGCTGCTCAAAGCTGTAGTAGCCGCCGATGACCAGGATGATGCCGAGAATTGCGGGGAAGACGATAAAGGCGATGCTGGGCTGGGTCTTGCTCTTGAAAAGCGTGACGACGATGGCAACGATACAGACTAAGCCAAGAATGCCAACGACAGTTTCACTCATTGTCTGCTCCTTCTTTCTTTTTAATTATCCCTGATAGGGTTTGATTTTTTTCACAACGTCCAGAATGGTGCCGTCCCGGGCCTCCAGGACCGCCACCACCTGATCCTCCCACTGAAGGTCGTCGGGGCGGCCCACCAGGGAGTATGCCTTTTCCTTCAGGCTTTCAATGGAGACGTGGGGGATGCCGGCCTTGTCCAGGCACTCGATCAGATCCTTCCGGAGGGGGTTCACGGCGATGCCGTAGTCCGTCACCAGCACGTCCACGCAGTCGCCGGGGGTGGTGACCGTCACCACGTGCTCGCAGACCGTGGCCATCCTGCCCCGGGTCAGCGGGGTGACGATGATGCAGACCTTGCTGCCCGCCGCCGTGTCGGGGTGGCCGCCGGGAGCGCCCCGAAGAACGCCGTCGGAGCCGGTGAGGACGTTGACGTTGAAGCCGGTGTCGATCTCCAGAGCCGCCAGGACCACAAAGTCCAGCTTGTTGACGAAGGCGCCCTTGTTGGCGGGATTGGCGTACTGGGAAGCGCTCATCTCATAGTGGCCGGGGGTCTGATGGATGGAGTTCACCGCGTCCAGGTCGAAGTCCTGCACATCGATGACCTTGCCCACTTTGCCCTTCTTCAGCAGCTCCACCATGGGGCCGCAGATGCCGCCGATGGCCCAGCCCATTTTGATGTTCCGCTCGTCCATGTACCGCTCCAGGAACAGATTGGCCGCCAGAGAGGGGCCGCCCACGCCGGTCTGGAAGGAGAAGCCATCCTTAAAATAGGGCGTGGAGGCGATGACCCGGGCCACATCCTCTGCCATCATCAGATCCCGGGGATTCTGGGAGATCCGAGCGGCGGCGGAGGCGATTTTCTTGGGGTTGCCGATGGAATCCACTACCACCACCGCGTCCACGTCGATGGCCTCCACAGAAGCGGGCATATTGGGGAAGTCCACCAGGCAGTCGGTGACCACCACCACATGGTCGGCGTACTTGGCGTCGGTCATGGCGTAGCCCATGCTGCCGCAGTTGGATTTGCCGCCGATGCCCCGGCAGTTGCCCACGCAGTCGCTGGTGGGAGCCGCCACAAAGGCGATGTCGATATGGACCTCCCCGGCCTCGATGGCCCGGGGCCGGCCGCCGTGGCTGCGGATAATGGCGGGCGTCTTCAGCTTTCCAGCGGAGACCACCTCGCCCATCCGGCCCCGGATGCCGGAGGTCTGGATGCCAATGACCTTGCCCTGCTCGATGTAGTCGGCAATGGGGTCGTGGGCGTTGCCCAGGCTGGTGGCGGCGATGGTCAGGTCCTTGAGCCCCAGCTCCTCGATGGCCGCCGCCATCACCAGATTCACCACATAGTCCCCGTCCCGGAGATGGTGGTGGAAGCTGAAGGTCATCCCGTCCTTGGCGCCGCACTGTTCCAGAGCCGCCTTGATGGAATCTACGAGCTTGCTCTCCTGGGGCTTTTCATACCGCCGGGTCCGGGGGGACGCCTTCTGGATGTACTTGCCGTCCATGTAATTCTTGCCCTGATAGACCTCCTTACCGCCGGTGAGAAGGTAATCGGGAATTTCTCTGCCTACCGCGTTTTTCATACCAGATCCCCCTCATACAATCCGCAGGCTCTCGCCATCCGCAGCGTGCGCTCCGCTCCGGGAATAAACGCAATGTCGATCATCTTGCCGTCCACCGTGAACACGCCCACACCGGCGGCGGACTGCTCCCGGTAGGCCCGGACGATCTTCTCCGCCTGGACGATCTCCTTCTGGGTGGGGGCGAAGACCTGGTGGACGTAGCGGATCTGCTTGGGGTTGATCAGGCTCTTGCCGTCGAAGCCCATGGCCTTGTTCTGCCGGACCTCGGCCTCAAAGCCCGCCTGGTCGTCCAGGTTGGTGAAGACGGTGTCGAAGCACTGGATCCCCGCCGCCCGGGCCGCGATGAGCATCTGGCCCCGGGCCACCAGCAGGTCCACTCCGTCGGGCTGGGGGGTCGTCTGCATACACTTGCGGAAGTCCCCGCCGGAGATGGCCACGCCGAACATCCGGGGAGAGGCGGCGCAGATCTCATAGGCGTTGAGAATGCCCTTGGGGCTCTCCAGCGCCGCCATCAGGAGCGTCCGGCCCTTTTCCACGCCGAACTCCTCCTCCGCCGCCTCCACGGCCTTCTCCACGGTCCGCACGTCCTGGGCGCTCTCGCATTTGGCAATGCGGATGCCGTCGGCGCCGCCGGCCACGCAGACCCGGACGTCCTCCTGCCAGTGGGGGGTGTCCAGGCCGTTGATGCGGACGATGACCTCGGTGTCGCCGTAGTCGATGGTGGTCAGCGCGTGGTAGAGGGAAAAGCGGGCGGCGTCCTTCTGGTTCTCCGCCACCGCGTCCTCCAGGTCCAGCATGATGGAGTCGCAGCCGTAGATGTAGGCGTCCTTGATCAGGCCGGGCTTCTGGGCGTTCATGAACATCATGGTCCGGCGGAGCCGGAACCGTTCCGGCTTGGGTCTTGGAATCATCTCACCGCACCTCCCCAGGGGATCCCCGACGCGGACGCGCCGCAGGAACGGAACACCGCGCATTCGACCCGGGCCTTCAGGGTGCAGTCCAGGGCCCCCTTATCCACCACGGTGACCTTCGCGTCGCTGACCTCCAGCCGGGCCAGCGTTTCCAGGACCGTCTGCTTGATCTGGCGGCCGTACTGGTTCATGACGCTCGATTGCAGGGAAAGCTCGATGCCCTCCCCGCCGGGCTCCACCGTCACCTG
The DNA here is from genome assembly GCA_947625965.1 of uncultured Oscillospiraceae bacterium. GTDB lineage: Bacteria > Bacillota > Clostridia > Oscillospirales > Oscillospiraceae > Faecousia. The sequence continues at coordinate 14,685 of CANQQO010000023.1, read as the reverse complement.
GGCGTCGCTGGATTCCAGGGTCCCGGCCACGGCCGGTTTCAAAATTTCCATTGGCAATCCTCCTTTGACCTTTTTTCGGTTTTTGCTGATACTATGGTACGAAATATCCGTCCATATGTCAAATACAATTCCTCCTATAAATTACATAGGAAAATTCATATATCTTTCGTTGACTGCGGGACATTCATATATTATAATGTAGAAAAACCGCGAAAGAAGGTCCGCCATGAACCTCAAGCAAGCCCTCTACGTCAAGACCATCGCCCAGGAGGGGGGCATCACCGCCGCCGCCAAAAAGCTCTACATCAGCCAGCCCTCCCTGAGTCAGATGCTCCGGCAGATCGAGGAGGAGGTGGGATTGGAGCTCTTCGACCGGTCCCGGAGCCCCTTCCGGCCCACTTACGCCGGGGAGCGGTATCTCTATGCCGCCACGGTAATGCTGGGCGCCGAGGAACGGATGCGAAACGAGCTCCAGGAGATCCGCCAGGAGGGCAGCGGCCGCCTCCGGCTGGGCATCAGCGTGCAGCGGGGCGCCCGGATCCTGCCAGGGGTCCTGCCCCAGTTCTTTCGGGACTTCCCCCACGTGGCGTTGGAGCTTCGGGAGGCCGGCAGCGCCGCCCTGGTGGAAATGGTCCGCCAGGGAGAGGTGGATGTGGCTCTGGCCTCTACCGTACCCTCCCATCCGGACCTGACCTATCACCTGATCCAGCGGGAGACCATCGGCATCCTGGCGGGGCGGGACAGCCCCCTGGCCGCCCAGGTGCCCTCCGGGGAGGTCATCGACCTGCGCCAGGTGGCCCAGGGGCCTTTTATCTGCATGACCCCGGATCACAACTCCCGGGTGATCCAAGAGCTGCTGTTCCGGCAGGAAAACCTGCATCCCCAAATTCTGCTGGAAACCGACAGCATGGAGATCGCCAGCCGGACCACCGTGACCAGCGCCGGGTATTTGATCTGCTCGGATCTGTACGTCAATCCGGAGGATTCCTTCTATCCCATCAAAAATTATGTAAACTATCATCATTTCTACGCCTGTACCCCCAAGGGGATGCAGCCGCCCAAATATATGCGGGCATTTTTGGACCTGGTGGAAAAGCGCCTCGGCGGGGAGGAATGTTGAATGGGTCATAAAATTCTGGTGGTGGACGACGACCGGTCCATCGTGCAGGTGCTGCAAACGGAGCTGGAACGGGCGGGATATCAGACCCAAGCCGCTTTCGACGGGGAGGCGGCGGTGGCCCTGGCGGAAAAATTCCGGCCGGACTTGATCATCATGGACGTGATGATGCCCAAATGCGGCGGCCTGGCCGCCACCCTCCGCATCCGGCAGGAGAGCAACGTGCCCATATTGATGCTCTCGGCCAAGGCCGAGGGCACGGACCGGGTCCTGGGCCTGGAGGCCGGGGCCGACGACTATCTCGTGAAGCCCTTTTTCCAGCAGGAGCTGCTGGCCCGGGTGAAGGCCCTGCTCCGGCGCTACCAACTCCTGGGCTCCGCCCGGGACGGCGCCGCCCGGGACTGCCTCCGGGTGGGGGAGCTGGTGCTGGAAAAGGAGAAAAAGCGGCTGACCCTCCGGGGGGAGCCCATCCATCTGACCGCTACGGAGTTCCGCATCCTGGCCCTGCTGATGGCCAGCCCCGGACGGGTCTTCTCCGCCGAGGAGATCTACGAGCGGGTCTGGGAGGCCGACGCCTTCGCCGTGGAGAACACGGTGATGGTCCACATTCGCCGCATCCGGGAGAAGATCGAGCTGGACCCCCGGCGGCCGGAATATTTGAAAGTGATTTGGGGGATCGGATATGTTCTGGAAGCGCCGTAATCTGGGGGGCATGGCCCTGTGCTGTCTGGCCGCTCTGCTGCTGACCCTGGGCCTGGGGCTGCGGACCGCCGCCAATGGGACCACCTCGCAAACCGAAACGTCCTCCACCGCGCCCTACACCATGACTCCCACCCAGCCCACCACCTATCCGGCGGATACCCCCACGCCCGGCCCGACGGAGGTGGATTCCACCTCCGTCACCGCCCAGGAAGCCACCACGGTCCAGCAAGGCAGGGACCCCATCCGTTTCCGGACCGAACGGATCCTCCGGTGGACGGCCCTGGCCTGCTTCCTGCTGGGCGGAGTCCTGGCCCTGCTGGCGGTGCTCCTCTTCCCGGCGGCGGGGGCGGGGCCCGGGCTGGGTCCCGACGGGGCCCTGGCTGGGATCGGGCTGTTCACGCTCCTGTTTTTGCAGACGGAGGGATTCTCCCTGGCGCCCCTGTCCTGGGGAGAGCTGGGGCGGAGCCTGCTCTTCTGCTGGCTGCCGCTGACGGCCCTGCTCCTGGGCTGCCGGGAGCTGCGCCGCTGGCTCCGGGCAAGGCTTTCCCTGGACTGGTCCTGGGTCCACCGGCTCTGGGACAAATTCGCGGCGGGGCCGGGGAGCTACGCCGCCGGTCTTCTGCTCACCTCCCTGGGGACGGTCCTTCTGGCCCTGATCCTGGCGCTGGGGCCGGTCTGGAAGTCCCCGATCCAGGCCGGTGCCGGGGCGGCGCTGATCGGCGCTTCCTGTCTGCCGGCCCTGATCTGCTTCGCCCGATTCTGCCGGGGGGCGGACCGGCTGTCCCGCCAGATCCGGGACCTGACCGCCGGCGGGGAGATCGCCGCCGGCCCCGGCCCCTTCCAAAGGGAGCGGGAGGCCCTCGCCGGTCTTCAAAGGAACCATCAGGAGGCGGTGGAGACCGCCGTGAAGAGCGAGCGGTTCAAGGTCGAGCTCATCGCCAACGTGTCCCATGACCTTCGGACGCCTCTGACCGCCATCCTGGGCTACTCCGAGCTGCTGCAAAGCGAACGCCTGACCCCCGAGGGCCGGAGCCAGTTGGAAAAGCTGACCAGCCGGGCGGGGTACATGACGGACCTGGTGGACTCCATTTTCGAGCTGACCAAGGTCTCCAGCGGGGCGGCCCCGGCGAAAAAGCAGGACATCGACTTGATCCGCCTGCTGGAGCAGACCCTGGGCCTCTATGACGACCGCCTCCAGGAGGCGGGGCTTTCGGTCCGCCGCCACTACTGCGCCGATCAGCTCCCCCTCCGCACCGACGGGACCCGGCTCCATCAGGTGCTTGCCAATCTGCTGGGCAACTGCGCCAAGTACGCCCTCACCGGCACCCGGGTCCACCTGACGGTGACGGAGGACGATCAGACCGTCTCCGTCCGGCTGACCAACATCGCCGCCTATGAGATGGACTTCACCCCGGAGGAGATCACCCAGCGCTTCGCCCGGGGGGACAAGGCCCGCTCCACCGCCGGAAGCGGCCTGGGCCTGGCCATCGCCCAGACCTACACCGCCTCCCTGGGGGGCGAATTTACCGTGGCCATCGATGGGGACCAGTTCTCCGCCACGGTCCGCCTGCCGAAAAACTGAAAGAAATTTGTAAGAAACCCATTGGGTTTTTTGAAAGGACCGTCCAGTATTCTGGATACAGAATATTGGGCGGGCTTTTTTGCCCTCCCGCACAAAGGAGGGCTTTTTTATGCGCAAGACCCGTCAGCCGGGTCTCGACCTGCTCCGCTGTCTGGCGCTGCTGGGAGTGGTCACCTTCCACAGCTTCCTGTATAACGGCTACTACTATCAGCCCCAGACCGGGGCGGCCATGGCGGCCGCCGGATCGGTCCGGTGGCTCAGCGTGACCTGCGTGGGGCTGTTTTGTATGATCACCGGGTACTTTCGGGGGGAAAAGCCCCTGGGGCCCGGCTTTTTCCGGGGCCTCTGGCCGGTGCTGCTGGGCTACTGCCTGGCCGCGGCGGTGTCCATCCCGGTGCGGCACTTTCTGTTCGGAGATGTCCAGAGCCTGGCCGCCTGGACGGTCCGGTTTTTCTCCTTCTCCGGGGTGTACTACGGCTGGTATGTGGGGATGTATCTGTGCTTGATCCTGTTGAGTCCCCTGCTGAACCTGGCCCTGGCGGCGGCGAAGACCCGGAAGGAGCTTGCCTGGCTGATCTTGGGGGTCCTGGCGGTGACGGCCCTGCCCCGGGTCACGCCTCTGCCCTTATTCCCGGAGCAGTTCCGGCCCCTCTACCCCGCCGCCTACTATCTTCTGGGAGCCGTCGTGGCCCGGGAAAAACCCCGGGTCCCCTGGTGGGCCGGGGTCCTTTCCGCCCTGGCGGCGGCGGTATTCCTGGGGACCATGACCACCCTCTCCACCGACGGGAACCTGGACCGGGCCTGGACCCTGGAATTTGGGGACTTCTGGATCGTCCTCATGGTGGTATCCTTGTTCGTGGGGCTCTACCGGCTGGAGCTGCCCCGGCTGAGCCGGGTGCTGGCCTGGGCCGCCGGCGGGTGCTACGGCGGGTATCTGCTGTCCCATCTGCTGGACGGGTGGGTCTACGCCCGCTTCCCCCAGTGGCACAGTCCAAAGAAGTATCCGGCGCTGTTTCTCTGCGTCACCCTGCCGGTCTTCCTGGTCAGCCTCCTGCTGGGCAAGGGGCTGGACACCCTGACCCGGCGGCTCCTGGGAAGGGGGACGGCGGCATGAACACGGTGAAAACGCCCCTTCTCCCCCGGCTGGCCCGGAAGGCCCTCCTGGCCTGGTTCTTCGCGGCGGGGGTATGCTACCTGCTCCTGCCGGCGCAGGCCAAGGACCTGTCCGGCACGGCGGCCCTGGAGGCCCTCTATCCGCCGGGGATGGCGCTGCTCTTTCTGGGGGTCCTGGCGGGACTGCTGTTCCTCCCCGTACCGGAGACGGCGGAGCGGTACGGGATCCCCGCCGCGCTGGCCCTGGTGATGGTCCCGGCACTGTTCGCCAATTTTTCCTGGCCTCTGACGGCGGCGGTGGGCCTGGTGCTGGCCCTGGGGCTGGCCTACGCCCGGTACGGATATGGCCGGGAGGCCCCCGCCCCTCCAAAGCCGGTGCACTCCCCGGCGGGGGTCTGGGTGGGAGTGCTGGCGGTCGTCTTTTTTGTGGCCGTGAGCCTCTGGACCGGGGCCAGGGTGCTTACCTTCAGCGCCCCCTCCTTTGATTTTGGCATTTTCTCCCAGATGTTTTACTATCTGAAAACCAAGGGCCTGGCCCTGACCACCCTCGAGCGGGACGGGCTGCTGTCCCATTTCCAGGTCCATATGTCCCCCATTTTCTATCTTCTGGTCCCCATTTACGCCCTGTTCCCCTACCCCGTCACCTTACAGATCTGTCAAGCGGCGATCATGGCCTCGGCGGCCTGGCCGCTGTACCTGCTGGCCCAGCGGAGAGGGCTTCCGGGATGGGAGAGCTTCGCCGTCTGCGCCATGCTGCTTCTGAATCCCGGCTACGGCGGCGGCGCGGGGTACGACTTCCACGAAAACGCCTTCCTGGCGCCCCTGCTCCTGTGGCTCTTCTACGCCATGGACCGGAAATGGCCCTATGCCGCCGGCCTCTTTGCCCTCCTCACCCTGCTGGTCAAGGAGGACGCGGCGGTATATGTGGCGGTGGTAGGGCTTTACCATCTCCTGGCCGCCCCGGTGAGCCGGGACGGACGGTTCCGGGGTCTCATGGGGGCGGCGCTGCTGGCGGTCTCCGTGGTGTGGTTCCTGATCGCCACGGGCTTCCTGGCCCGGTTTGGGGACGGGGTCATGACCTACCGGTATGAAAACTTCTTCTTCGGCGGGAAGCAGGGCCTTTTCACCGTGATCCAGGCGGCCCTGCTGTGCCCCATGAAGGCGGCGGCGGAGTGCCTGGAGCCGGAAAAGCTGGGCTATCTCGCGTTTACCCTGCTGCCCATGCTCCCGGCGGTGCTGACCCGGCGGTATCACCGGCTGGTGCTGCTCCTGCCCTACTGCCTGGTGAATCTCATGTCCGACTATACCTACCAGCACCAGCTTTACTTCCAGTACAGCTTCGGGTCCCTGGCCTGCCTGGCCTATTTGGCCGCGGTGAATCTGCGGGACCTGCCCTCCTGGCGGCCTCTGGCGGCGGCGGGGATGGTGGGTGCGGCGATCGCCTGCTTCGGATTTACGGTGGCGCCCCAGGGATGGTACTATTCCACGGAGTTTGTACAATATTATGACAACTTTCGCGCGGTTTCAGCCGCTCTGCACGCCATCCCCGAGGATGCGAAGGTGGCCGCCACCACGTTCTACACCACCCCGCTGTCCCAGCGGGAGGTCCTCTACGATTTGGATTACGCCTCGAAGGAGCATCTTTTTTCCTGCGACCTCTTCGCGCTGGATCCCCGTTGGAAGGATTCCTTCGCCAAATTTGGCGGATTTGACGCTCTGAAAGCCGACCTTCTCTCCCGGGGATATGCCGAATGGGAGGCGATCCCGGGGGTCCTTGTGATATTTTCTAAGAATCCCCCGGGGGCCGCCCCTTAAAACCCGGCGGAAAGAAAGCAAGATATACAAAGATTGCAATTTTGTGAAAAACCTCTTGATTTTTCCCTTTTAGTTATGTATACTAACAAAGCCGCAAAATCCCAAATTCTGTTTTTGTGGGAGGAATCAAGATGAAACATAACCGTATTGTTTTCCGCGTTCTGGCGCTGCTGGTGACCGCCGCCAGCCTTCTGGGTCTTCTGGGGGGCATCCGTCTGGTCCCCGACGCCCATGCGGAGACAGGAGAGACTTATCGGTGGTTCTATGACCAACTGCAACAGGGCACCATGGAGCGGGAGTTCTATGACGCTCTGCTGAAAATGCTGGAAGACGGGACCCTGGAAGAGGATAAGAATTACGAAATCCCTCTGGATAGCAACTATGGCCTTAGCCAGGCCCTTGTGGGCTTCAATGGCAATATGGCCCCCATCCTGAACGCCATGGCCAAGGGCCGGGATGGCTTCGAGTGCGACAATCCCGACGTGTTCTGGGTGGATTTCAGTATGCTCACCGTCAATATCACCCTGGATACGCAGCAGCAATACCATGTCTACCTGGGCACCGGCCGGGGCGACAGCTATTTCCTCCCCGGCATCACCGTGGAGAATCTGCCCGGCAAAAAGGCCGAGTATGAGCAGGCCATGGAAAAGGCCCTGGCCGAGATTCGGAGCCAGAAGCCCGCCTATGACGATGAGCCCGAAGACAAGACGCTGGCCACCGCCGCCCATGACTACCTGACCACGCACATGGTCTACCACTTTGAATATGAGTCCGACGTGACGGACGGCGTCAGCTCCTGCCGCACCGCTTACGACGCTCTGGTTTACCAGGAGGGCGTCTGCGAGGCGTACACCCGGGCTTACAAGGCCCTGCTGGACCGCCTGGGCGTGGAGAGCGTCAGCGTCACCGGCACGTACTATGTCTCCCCCGGCCAGTTTGAGCCCCACGCTTGGTCCAATGTCAAGATCAACGGCCAGTGGTACGGCGTGGACGTGACCCACGACGACCCCCGGATCAAGGACTTCCGCAGCTATGAGGAAGAAGGCATCGTCTATCTCAACGCCCGGAAGAGCGGCTACGAGAACGCCTCCAACCTGCTGCTGGGCGACCTGGAGCTGAGCAAGAACCACTATCCCCAGGGCGTCATGTCCCCCGCCAGCTATGCCGACTACGCCTACCCCATGATGGCGCAGAACACCTACCGCCGGGAGGATGAGTATTCCGGCGGCGGCATCCACGTCCGCATTGTGGAGGATACCGACAGCGGCGGCATTGCCCTGTTCAACTACAATAACAAGAGCTATTGGGAGAACGTGGACAACGGCTACTACTTCGTCATTAAATGGTACGATCAGTGGACCGAGGACGGCCCCGTTAAGGAAACCGACTGGATGTACATGACCCCCGAGCTGTACGGCGATAATATTGTCGATGTCAAGGACGAAAACGACCCGTATTATGACGATATGGGCGGCTCTTACACCCATATGCCTCTGAACAACCTGATGGGCTTCAAGCTGGGCATTACCACCCAGAAGCCGGATATGAACCCGGAATCCCATCTGAAAGGCAGCTTGTACCTGGATTACTACGGCCTGGGAGAGAAGGATCTGATCTCCATCAGCGAAATGATCCCCAATTTCCTGTTTGAGGCTTACGCCCCCGCCCCCTTCCCCTACAAGGTCACCCCCACCCAGACCTCCGGCTTGAAGCTGGGCGGCACCTACCACGTCCGCGCCGAGTTCAACCAGGATCTGGAGCTTGTGGAAGGGCAGCAGGTCGCGATCGAGTATCAGTCCGCCCATTATGACATCTACGCCAATCTGGACGATACCTCCAGACAGCACACCAGGATCGAAAACGTCACCTTCGACGGCAAGAACGTGATCGAGTTCGACTTCACCCCCAGCCCCCAGTTCAACGACAACGACACCATTTACAACATCTACTTCAAGAATGTCATTGGCGTGGAGTCCCGGAAGGAACCCATGAACATCACCTACGTGGGCAGCGCCCGGGAGTGCGCCACCTGCTACCGGTCCCAGGGCTATGACTGGAATGTCTTTGGCGCCCCCCACCTGCTGGAGAGCGAAGATATCGTGGGCGGCGACTTCCTCGTGACCGACCCCGATAGTGGCGAAACGAGTCTTCTGGATCCCGAAATCGCGAACCAGATCACGCACCGGCTGTCCCTGGTGACTGTGGACACCAGCCCCGGACAGAATCAGGCAATGCTGGACGGCCTGGAGGGCGATGAGGATCTGATGGACGACATCGGCGGCTCCGAGAACATCGTCACCACCAAGACCTATAACATCAAGCTGGCCCTGTGTAAGATGATGGTCCTGGAAACCGGCCAGGGCGTCCGGGTCTCCATGGGCTTCCCCGAGGGGACCACCTATGAGGACTTCGCCGAGGCCGGGACCCTGGAGTTCAAGGCTTACCACTATGTGACCAACCCCGACGGCACTTTCGACCACGTGGAAGAGATCCCCATCACCGTCACCCCCAGAGGGTTGATCCTGCTGATCGATTCCTTCAGCCCCTTCACCATCGCGGCGGTCCGTTCTGACCCCGCCACCAAGGAAGACAAGCCCGTGACCGTCATTGTCACCTATACCGACGGCGGCACCCTGACCGACATCAACGGCAACCTCCTGGCCGGCGCCAACTCTGTCGTTACCCTGGCGGAGGGCGAGCAGAAGACCGTGGTCATTCAGGCCAAGGATGGCTACCAGATCAGCTCCATCACCGTCGGCGGCAAGGTCTACACCGTGGACGAGGCCAACAAGACCCTCTACAACTTCACCCTCACCCCCCAAATGGCCGAGGATCTGAAGTCCGACGGCACCTTCCTGGTGGAGTTCATCGCTACCACCACCGCGGATGCCATGGGCGACCAAATTTCCGTTGTGAGCAACGCTGACTACGAGAATCCCGTTGAGCTGGCTTTCGAAAAAGAGGTCGGCACGAATGAGCATAAGCATACCCCCAATGAGGACAAGTCCCTCTTTGTCTGGGACGGCGACAAGTGTACTTATAATGTGGTCTGCTCCGTCTGCGGCGACACCTACGAATCCCACGAAGCCACGGTCGTAGAGGCCGAATCCTCCGACAATGTCGCGTCCACCTGCGAAAAGAATGGTAAGCAACTCTATAGGGCCACCTATGACGACAAGACCTCCGAAAAGCTGGTGACCCTGCCCAAGACCGCCCACAGCTACGGCTCCGACGGCAAATGCACCGTCTGCAACGCCGAAAAGCCCTGCAACCATGTGTACTGCATGACCAGCACGAAGTGGAACGATAACAGCACCTGCGAGGGCACCTTCACTTGCAGCGTCTGCGGCAAGAATGACTTCACCACGTCCGTTCCCTTCTACACCGTTCATGTGAAGCCCGCCACCTGCACCGAGGAAGGCGAAGACCAGAAGACCGCCCACTTCATCATTGGCAGCCAGTCCTTCACCGCCACGGAATCCGTGACCCTCCCGAAGATCGATCACACCTACGACGAGGATGGCGTCTGCACCATGTGCGGCGAAAAGAAGGACTCCGAGGAGCACGTCCACACCTGCATCATCGAGGACTATCACTGGGACGATTCCCTCAATGGATTTGTGCTACATCTGGTTTGCACCACCTGCCACCTTGAGATGCCTGGTAAGATTGACGGCGACGATGTCAAGGTTGAGGAAAAGGCCGCCACCTGCACCGAGGATGGCTACAAACTCTACGTCGCCGAATACAACGGCGAACGCCTGGAGCATATCGCGGAAACCATCGAAAAGCTGGGCCATGACTACGTGGATGGCTATTGCACCCGCTGCCATCTGGCGGATCCCGATCATCCGCCGGTGGATCCTGATCCGTCCGGCCCGTCTGGCCCGACTGACCCGTCCGGTCCGTCTGTCCCGTCGTCTGTGCCGACGCTGCCGCCTCTGCCTGACATCCCCGGGCCCACCGCTACCGGCGCCCCCACCACTACCCCCGCTTCCTCCCCCGAGGACTCCCCCAAGACCGGCGACGAGACCAACTTCGTGGTCCTCTTCGTCCTGCTGGGCGCCTCCGCCGTGGGCGTGGGCATCAGCGCCTTCCTGCTGATGAAAAAACCCAAAGCCCATAAGCGCTCCAAGTAAAAAGTTCGCCCTCCCGGTTCGGCCGGGAGGGCATTTTTTCTTCCCTTTTTCACGGCAGGGGCCCATAGCCCCATTCCCCGGCCCATTCCAGCCGGTAGCCCCCGCCCGGGGGACGCTGCCACTGGTAGCGGTTCTTCCCCTCCCCGGGAAAGAGGGCCGCCATCACCGCCGCCATCACCCCGCCGTGGGTCACGATCACCGCGTTCTCCCCCTTTTCCGCAATCTCCCGGAAAGCCGCCAGGGCCCGGCGGGTCATTTCCGCGCCGCTTTCGCCGCCGGGGGTGGGATTGGCCTCGTTGTCCCCGGTCAGCCACGCCTGGTAGGCGGGGTCGTCCTTTAATTCCTCGTAGCTTTTCATCTCAAATGCCCCAAAGTCCATCTCCCGGAGGGCGGGAACGACAGTCGCCTCCACCGGACCGAAGAGCAGCTCCAAGGTCTGGCGGCAGCGGAGCCGGTCGCTGGTATAGTACCGCGCCCCGGGAAGGACGGAATACCGCAGCGCCGCCAGGGCGGCCCGGCCCGCCTCCGACAATGGCAGGTCTGTGACGCCGCAATAGAGATGGGCCTCGTTGGCCGCCGTGGCGCCGTGGCGGAGAAGATAGACCGTCATTTCAACCGCTGCTCCAATCCGCAGAAGATCCGGCTCACCCGGCCGGCCTCCCCCGCCAGGTATTGCAGCGCCCGGCCCGTCGCCTCCCGCCAGGCCCGGTCCTCCCCGGACAATGGCACCACGCCGCAGAAAATGTCCCGGAAAATCAGGACCTTTCCCTCCCAGGCGAGGCGGTTCTCCCGGAACCATTCCTCCGGGTCCACGCCCCGGGCCAGGCAGAAACGGGTGAAGTTTTCCAAATTTGTCCAGCATTTTTTAGAAAAATTCGGAGCTTCCTCCGCCGTGCAGGCATAGATGTCCGCATCCCGAAGATCAAATTGGGCCTTTGCCCAGGCGGTCTTGCCCTGATAGGCCCCGCCGAAAATCAAGATCATCCCATCGCCTCCCAGAAAACCGAAAACGCAAGGGCCGTCAGCTCGGAAACCGTCAGGGCGAAGCCCGCGATGTCGCCGTTCATCCCGTCCAGGCCCCGGAACGCCCAGGCCAGGGCCAGGCCATAGCCCAGCGCCCCGCCCAGGAGGGCGGGCCACGCGCCCAGGAGCAGGGACCCGGCCCCCGCCGCCAGAAGGGCAGCCAGAAGGACCGCCGTCTGCCACACCGGCGTCCGCCGCCGGAAGGTCCCGGCATACTGACTGCCCGACATGGGCCGCAGATGGGTCACCGCCAGCGCCGACCCGCAGCGGCTCACCACGGGGACGAGCCAGAGGGCGGTCCGCCCTCCCTCGCTCAGGAGGGCGAAGCCGGAGAGCAGGGCCATGCCCAGGGCGATGGCGGCAAAGGAGCCGATGTGGGGGTCCTTGAGGATGGCGCGGCGCTTTTCCAAGTCCCGGCAGGAGCCCAGGGCGTCGGCCACGTCCAGAAAGCCGTCCAAATGGATGCCCCCGGTGATGAGGTAGGGAAACAGGCACAGCAAAAGCCCCGTCAAAAGCTCCGGCAGTCCGAGAACGCCGCAGAGCCAGGCCAGGCCCTGCCACAGCAGCCCGATCTCCAGCCCCACCAGGGGCAGGAACAGGAGCATATAGGGCCTTGCCTCCTCGTCCCAGAGGGTTCCCGGGATCGGAATGGCGCAGAACATACTCTGGCACATGACATAGGCTGTGAGCAGCTTTTTCACTTGGGAACCGCCCCCTTGTGGAGGAAGATCCGGCCCGCCGACGCCTCCAAAACCGTATCGCAGCGGGCCGCGAGGCGCTGTCCCGCCGTTCCCAGGAGCCTGCGGAAGCGCTCCGTTTCCGGGGGATAGCCGTTGGAATCGGAAAAGATCATGTCCAGGACGAAGACCGCGTCCTCCGCCTGCCCGGCAAAGTCCAGCAGCTCCTTCAGGCACGCCTCCCCCGACTCCGGGGAAAAACGGTAGTCCGCCTCCCGGGGAAACAGGGCGTTGGTCAGCAGGGCGGTGACGCTGTCCACCAGGTAGACCCCCGGCCCGGCCTCCAGACAGCGGAGCGGATGCCGGGGCTCCTCCAAAGTCTCAAAGCCCATTCCCGCCCGCCGCAGCCGGTGGTTTTGGATCCGGGCCCGGTCCTCGGCGTCGAAGGGAAGCATGGTGGCAATATAAAACCGCCGCCCCGTCCCCGCCAATTTGAGAGCCAGGGTCTGGGCAAAGTCGGACTTGCCGCTTTTGGAGCCCCCGGCGATCAGAATTTTCATGGTTTCTCCTCCACGGTAAAGGAATCGCCCCGGCGGATGGGCTCCAGGTAGCCGTCGTCGATGCCCGCCTGGGAAAAGGTGGCCATGTCGTTCAAAACCGCGCAGGCGGCGCTCAAGATCTCGAAGGCCAGGGGACAGCCGCTGCCCTCCCCCAGGCGCATATCCAGCAGGAGCATGGGCTTTAAGTCCATGGCCTCCATGGCCAGGCGATAGCCGATCTCAAAGGAGGCGTGGGAGGGGATCAGGTATCCCCGGACCGTCGGGCACAGCCGCCAGGCGCACAGCGCCGCCACGGCGGAGATAAACCCGTCGATGACGGCGGGCCGCCGGCTGGCCGCCGCCCCCAGAAAGGCCCCGCACATGGCGCAGAGGTCCAGGCCCCCCACCTTGGCAAGGACGTCCACCGGGTCTGCCGGGTCCGGCCGGTTCACCGCCAATGCCTGGGCGATCACCGCCTTTTTCTTCTCAAAGGCCGCCTCCGTCAGGCCCCCGCCCCGCCCCGTCACGGCCTCCACCGGGGCGGGCAGGAGTACCGCCAGAACTGCGGCGGAGGTGGTGGTATTGCCGATGCCCATCTCCCCCACCCCGAGGACGTCCGCCGGGGTGTCCAGAGCGGTTTGGGCCCCCGCGAGGATCGCCCGGACCGCCTCCTCCCGGGTCATGGCGGGGCCAAGGGCGATATTGCCGGTGCTGTTGCGGACCTTCCGGTCCACGACCTTGGGCTCCGGCACCGGGCCCTTGACGCCCACGTCCGTCACCGTGATGCCGCAGCCAAAATGGCGGCACAGCACCGAGGCCCCGGTCTTTGCCCGGGTCAGGTTCACGGTCTGCTGGAGGGTGACGCTCTGGGGGGCGCTGGAGACCCCTTCCTCCGCCACGCCGTTGTCGGCGGCGAAGACCAAAAGGTGCTTTTTTTCAATGACATTCCGGACCCGGCCGGTGATGCCCGAGAGCTGGACCGACAGGTCCTCCAGCCGTCCCAGGCTGCCGGGGGGCTTGGCCAGCTCCGCCTGCCGCCGCCGGGCGGCGGCCATGGCTTCCTCGTCCAGAGGGGAGATCGCGGCAAGAAGCCGCCGCAGTTGTTCTTCCATATCCTTTTCCTTCGCTTTCACAAACATCCGTCAAGCCGGTCGGAGATCCAGGCCCGGCCCTTCTCCCCAAAATCCAGGGGAGGCAGGTCCAGGTCATAGGTCAGGAGGCTCTCCCGGTTTCGGGTCCCCTCCGCCAGGACCTGGCCCGACCGGCCGCAGAGCATGGCCGGGGCGGTCTGGAAGGGAGCGGTGGCGTTGGCGGATAGGAGACAGGTCACATTTTCCACCGCTCTGGTGCGGATATGGGCCCGGATGAGCGCATATCTCTCCGGGTCGTCACGGTCCGCGACATCGTAAAGAAGGAGCAAATTCAAATCCGTGCGGGCCCGGTACAGCTCCCGGAAAAACTCCGGGAATCGGACCTCATAGCAGATCCGAACCCCGATTTTAAGTCCCTGCCACTCAAAAATACCCCTCTCGTCCCCGGGACGGAAATGGTCCCGGTCCCAGCCCCAGAGCGCCCGCTTATGATAGATCGCCGGCCGCCGCCCGGGGAGAAATGTCAAGGCGCTGTTGTGATAGGCGCCGTCCTCTTTTGTAACGCTTCCCACCACCAGACAGATCTCCTTCTCCCGGGAGAGCGCCTCCAGGTCTCGACAGGCGGAGGCCAGCCGGTCAAAATCCACCTGAGCCGGACTGGCAATGTCCCTGGGCGGATAGCCCGTCAGGGCGCACTCTGGGAAAAGCAGCAGCGAGACGCCCAGGGCCGCGCCCCGCTCCGCCGCCCGCCGGATCGTCTCCAAATTTCGGTCCAGGCTGCCCGAAACCGGGAAGGAAAATGCGCCGATCCTCATTTTTATGACCATTCCTTTCCGCTGCGCTACAAGGCACCAAAGGGAATGAAACACAGGTGCCACTAACACAGC
>CANQQO010000022.1 GCA_947625965.1 uncultured Oscillospiraceae bacterium | reverse complement strand
GTCATGGCCTCCCGGACCATCGAGCAGGACCGGGACCGGAAAATGACCATCATGACCACCTGCTTCATGCCCTGCGGCGCCAAGGCCCCCATCATCGCCCTGTTTGCCGGGGCCATCTTCCACAAGTCCCCCTTCGTGGCAGCCTCGGCCTACTTTATCGGCATCGGGTCCGTGATCGTCTCCGGCATTATGCTGAAAAAGTTCAAGGTCTTCGTCGGCGACCCGGCTCCCTTCGTCATGGAGCTGCCGGCGTACCATATCCCCTCCGCCGGGAACGTGCTCCGGGCCACCTGGGAGCGGGGCTGGTCCTTCATTAAGCGGGCCGGCACCATCATCCTGCTGGCCTCCATCGGAGTCTGGTTCCTCCAGGGCTTCGGCTTCACCTCCTCCGGCTTCGGTCAGGTGGTGAACAGCGAGGACTCCCTGCTGGCGGCCGTGGGCGGCGCGGTGTGCTTCCTGTTCGCGCCTCTGGGCTTCGGCAACTGGAAGGATACCGTCGCCTCCATCACCGGCCTCATCGCCAAGGAGGACGTGGTGGGCACCATGAGCATCCTGTATCCGGGCAACTTCGACCTGGAGGTCGGCCAGCACTTCACCGCCGTCACCGCATACAGCTTCATGCTCTTCAACCTTCTGTGCGCTCCCTGCTTCGCCGCCATTGGCGCCATCAAGCGGGAGATGAACAACTGGAAGTGGACCTGCTTCGCCGTCGCTTATATGTGCGTCTGGGCCTATGTGGTGGCGCTGATCACCTACCAGATCGGCGGACTGTTTACCGGGGAAGTCGTGTTCAACTTCTGGACCGTCGTGGCCGTGGCACTGGTCGTCCTGATCGGCTACCTGCTGTTCCGGAAGGGCTATCAGCCCGACGGGCAGCGCTTGAACACCCGGTCCGTAGAAGCGGGGAAGGTGTAAATCATGGGAACCGCCTTTGTCATTGCCATCGTCCTGCTCCTGGCCTTTCTCTCCATCAGGAGCCTGTGGAGGGATGGCAAGGCTGGTAAGTCCTGCGGCGGCTGCGCCGGCTGTTCCGGGTGCGCGGGCTGTACCGGGCACTGTGAAAGCTGCGGCGCGGGCCGTCCCGCGGGACGGTGATCTACCTCCTGGGGCCGCCATTTGGCGGCCCCAAAGGGGAGAAAGGAACCAATCATGACCCAAATCACCCTGACCATCGACGGCATGGCCTGCTCCATGTGCGAGAGCCACATCTGCGATGCCATCCGCCGGGCCTTTCCAGTTAAAAAGGTCACCGCCTCCCATCGCGCCGGCCAGGCCGTGGTGCTGACCGAAGGGCCCATCGACCTGACGGCCCTGCGGGAGGCCGTGGACAAGACGGGCTACCGCGTCACCGGCGTGACGACCCAGCCCTATGAAAGGAAGGGACTGTTCTCCTTCCTTCGTTGAGAAAAAATGCCGTCCGAGGCGTTCGGACGGCATTTTTTCGGCGAAGATTTGCAGCATATTACAAAAAATCGCTCGAACCCTTGACAAATCGCCCCCGCCATGCTACCATTATAAAACCTTGAAATGACACGAGTCCTTTCAAAGCAATTATTCTGGACCACTCCTCGGGAGTCAAGGCCATACGGACAGCCGGGTCCACTGCCGACCGGCGGCTTTTTTAGCTGCCTTATTGATTGAGTTGAAAGCTCAAATTTTATAAGTTGGTTACTTCATAACCGAAATGCGCCGGCGCGCAGACTTGTGAAACGGTCAATAAGAGTAGTAAAAGTATGATTGCTATATAGACTCTGATCATTTCGTCCTTCCCCCAATGGGGCGGACCCTGCATTTTCGTCTGTTTTCGCAAGCCGTGCGGCCGCACGGCTTGCTTTTTGTTTGGGAGGAGGACGCGGTATGAACGTCAACAGGACCCGGCTCGATCAGAGCCGCGCGCCCATTTATGAGGCGCTGGAAAACTTCCGGCGGATGCGGGTGGTCCCCTTCGACGTGCCGGGCCACAAGCGGGGCAGGGGAAACCCGGAGCTCACCGCCTTTTTGGGCCAACAGTGCGTGGGAGTGGACGTGAACAGCATGAAGCCCCTGGACAATCTTTGCCATCCCGTGTCGGTGATCGCCGAGGCCGAGGACCTGGCCGCCGACGCCTTCGGCGCCGCCCACGCCTTTTTGATGGTGGGGGGCACTACCAGCTCCGTCCAGAGCATGGTCCTTACCGCCTGCAAGCGGGGCCAGGAGATCATTCTGCCCCGGAACGTCCATAAGAGCGTCATCAACGCCCTGGTGCTGTGTGGGGCGATTCCTGTTTATGTAAACCCAGAGGTGGATCAGCGGCTGGGCATTTCCCTGGGAATGCGGCGGGAGCAGGTGGCCAAGGCCATCGCGGACCATCCCAGGGCGGTGGCCGTGCTGGTGAACAATCCCACCTATTACGGCATTTGCAGCGACCTGCGGGCCATCGTGCGGATGGCCCATGATGCCGGGATGCTCTGCCTGGTGGACGAGGCCCACGGCACCCATTTTTACTTTGGCGGGGGACTGCCGGTGTCCGCCATGGCCGCCGGGGCGGATATGGCCTGCGTGTCCATGCACAAGAGCGGCGGCAGCCTGACCCAGTCCAGCCTGCTCCTCACGGGACCCAAAATCCACGCCGGCTTCGTGCGGCAGATCATCAATCTGACCCAAACCACATCGGCCAGCTATCTTTTGATGTCCAGCCTGGACATCAGCCGCCGGAATCTGGCCCTCCGGGGCCGGGAGGTGTTCCACCAGGTGGCGGATATGGCGGAATACGCCCGGCAGGAGATCAACGCCGTGGGCGGCTACTACGCTTTCGGGCGGGAGCTGATCAACGGCGACTCCATCTTTGACTTCGACACCACCAAGCTCAGCGTCCACACCTTGGAGATCGGCCTCGCGGGAATCGAGGTCTACGACATTCTCCGGGACGAATACGACATTCAGATCGAATTCGGGGACATCGGCAATATTTTGGCCTACCTCTCCATCGGCGACCGGCTCCAGGAGGTGGAGCGGCTGGTCAGCGCCCTGGCGGAGATCCGGCGGAGGTATCAGAAGGACCGGGCCGGTCTTCTCAGCCAGGAGTATATCGACCCCGAGGTGGTCACCAGCCCCCAGGAGGCGTTTTACGCCGCCAAACGGAGTCTGCCCCTGGCGGAGAGCACCGGGCAGGTGTGCAGCGAGTTCGTCATGTGCTATCCCCCCGGGATCCCCATTCTGGCCCCCGGGGAGCGGATCACGCGGGAGATTTTGGAGCATATTCAATACGCCAAGGCCAAGGGGTGCAGCATGACCGGCCCCGAGGACCCGGAGCTGAAATATATCAACGTCCTGGCATAGGAGGGCAAGCCCATGGAAATGTGGTTCAGCGAATTTCACACCCCGGATGTGAAGCACAGCATCCGGGTGGACCGGCATCTTTACTCCAAGCAGAGCGACTATCAGCGCATCGATATCTTTGAGACCCCGGAATTTGGCCGGGTCCTGACCCTGGACGGCAACGTGATGCTCACCGAGCGGGACGAGTTCATCTACGACGAGATGATCACCCACGTGCCCATGGCGGTCCACCAGGGGATCCGGGACATCCTGGTCATTGGCGCCGGCGACGGCGGCGTGGTCCGGGAGCTGACCCGATACGACCGGGTAGAGCGGATCGACCTGGTGGAAATGGACCCCCAGGTGGTGGAGGCCTGCCGGACGTATCTGCCCAGCAACGCCTGCCGGATGGACGACCGGCGTGTCCACATCCATTTTTTAAACGCTTTGAAATTCATCCGCCGGTGCGAGGCGTCCTACGATCTGATCATCGTGGACTCCACGGACCCCTTCGGCCCCTCCGAGGGCCTCTTCACCCGGGAGTTCTACGGCAACTGCTACAACGCCCTCCGGGCCAACGGCATCATGGTCAACCAGCAGGGGAGTCCCTTCTACGCCGAGGACGCCTCCGCCATGCAGCGCAGCCACAAGCGCATCGCCACCACTTTCCCCATCAGCCGGGTCTATCAGGCCCACATCCCCACCTACGCCGCCGGGTACTGGCTCTTCGGCTTTGCCAGCAAGAAGTACCACCCCACCGACGACCTGGACGCGGAGGCCTGGAAGAAGCTGAATCTCCACACCCGGTACTACACCACCCGGCTCCATGTGGGGGCCTTCTGCCTGCCGGCGTTTCTGGAGGAGATGCTCATGGAGGTGGAGGACTAGGTGAAGCCCAATATCGAGACGTTCCTGGGCTGTGAAGCCCCCTACGAGGAGGCAAAGATCATCCTCTACGGCGCGCCCTTCGACTCCACCACCAGTTTCCGCCCCGGGGCCCGGTTTGGTCCCTCCGCCATGCGGCATGAGAGCTTCGGGCTGGAGACCTACAGCCCCTACCAGGACCGGGACCTGCTGGACAGGCCCATTTTCGACAGCGGAGATCTGGAGCTGCCCTTTGGGAGCCCGGATGCGGCGCTTTTCGACATTCAGAGCCATGCGGCGGAAATATTATCCGACGGGAAGCTGCCGGTGCTGCTGGGCGGGGAGCATCTGGTGACCCTGGGCGCGGTCCGGGCGGCGGTGGAAGAATATCCCGAGCTGGAAATCGTCCACTTTGACGCCCACGCCGACCTGCGGGAGAACTATCTGGGGGCGAGGCTCAGCCACGCCTGCGTTCTGCGGCGGTGCCATGAGCTGATCGGGGACGGGAAGATCCATCAGTTCTGCATCCGCAGCGGGGACCGGGAGGAATTCCGGTTCGCGCGGCGCCATACGGAGCTTCATCCCTTTTCCTTTGACGGGCTGGAGGAGACTGTGGCCCGGCTTCGGGAGTCGGGGGTTCCGGTGTATCTGACCATTGACCTGGACTGCCTGGACCCGGCGGCCTTTCCCGGGACCGGCACCCCGGAGGCGGGGGGCGTGAGCTTCCCGGAGCTGCTGGGCGCCATCCGGACTGTCTGCACCGCCCGGGTGGTGGCCGCCGACGTAAACGAGCTGGCCCCCATGCTGGACGCCAGCGGGGCCTCCACCGCCGCCGCCTGCAAGGTCCTGCGGGAGCTGCTGCTGGCGCTGCCGGTTTGATTTTTTGATAAAGGAGTTTGCGAAAATGAGTAAGGTACTTGTCATCGGCTGCGGCGGCGTCGCTTCCGTGGCGATCTCCAAATGCTGTCAGGTAAGCGAGGTCTTCACCGAGCTGTGCATCGCCAGCCGGACCAAATCTAAGTGCGACGCCCTGGCCGCCAAGCTGGCCCCCCACACCGCCACCAAGCTCACCACCGCCCAGGTGAATGCAGACGACGTGGAGCAGGTCGTCGCGCTGATCAAGCGCTATCAGCCGGACCTGGTGATGAACATTGCGCTGCCCTATCAGGACCTGACCATCATGGATGCCTGCCTGGCCTGCGGCGTCAACTATATGGACACTGCCAACTACGAGCCCGAGGACACCGACGACCCCGCCTGGCGGGCCGTCTACGAAAAGCGGTGCAGGGAGAAGGGCTTCTCGGCTTATTTTGATTATAGCTGGCAATGGGCCTACCGGGAGAAATTCGAGAAGGCCGGCCTGACGGCCCTCCTTGGCTGCGGCTTCGACCCCGGCGTGACCCAGGCATACTGCGCCTATGCGAAAAAGCACGAATTTGACCTTATCGACACCATCGACATCCTGGACTGCAACGGCGGCGACCACGGCTATGCCTTTGCCACCAACTTCAATCCCGAGGTCAATCTCCGGGAGGTCTCCGCCCCCGGCAGCTATTGGGAGGACGGCCATTGGGTGGAGATCCCCCCCATGAGCATCAAGCGGGAGTACGACTTCGACCAGGTGGGGAAGAAGGATATGTACCTGCTGCACCACGAGGAGATCGAGAGCCTGGCCCAGAACATCCCGGAGGTGAAGCGGATTCGCTTCTTCATGACCTTCGGCCAAAGCTATCTGACCCACATGAAGTGCCTGGAGAATGTGGGGATGCTCTCCACGACCCCGGTGGAATTTGAGGGGCGGCAGATCGTGCCCATCAAGTTCCTGAAGGCGCTGCTTCCGGACCCGGCCAGCCTGGGCCCCAGGAC
This sequence comes from uncultured Oscillospiraceae bacterium, assembly GCA_947625965.1. Taxonomy (GTDB): domain Bacteria; phylum Bacillota; class Clostridia; order Oscillospirales; family Oscillospiraceae; genus Faecousia. The sequence continues at coordinate 22,613 of CANQQO010000022.1, read as the reverse complement.
CCACGGGAAGACCAACATCGGATGTATTTTTACTGGGAAAAAGGACGGGAAGGACAAGACCTACTATATTTATAATGTATGCGACCACCAGGAATGTTACCGGGAGGTGGGGAGCCAGGCCATCAGCTATACCACCGGCGTGCCCGCCATGTGCGGGGCCATGATGCTGCTCACCGGAAAGTGGACCCAAAAGGGCGTCCACACGGTGGAGGAATTCGACCCCGATCCCTTCCTGGCGGCCCTGGACCTGTACGGCCTGCCCAAGTCCGAGAGCCGCGACCCGGCACTGGTGGAGTGATGGACCGCAGACCGCCCTTCGCGGGGCTGAGAGGGACGCCGGAGGCCCTCTTTGGGCATTTGAAGACCCCCTGCTATGTGCTGGACCGGGCCGCGCTGCGGCGGAACGGGGAGATCCTGGCGGGCGTGGCGGAGCGGACCGGCTGCAAGATCCTGCTGGCGCAAAAGGCGTTTTCCAATTACGATCTGTACCCCGACCTGGCGCCCTACCTGGCGGGGACCGAGGCCAGCGGGCTTTACGAGGCCCGGCTGGGCTTTGAGGAAATGCCCGGCAAGGAAGTCCACGTCTTCTGCGGGGCCTACCGGGAGGACGAATTTGACGAGCTCTTACGCTATGCCGGTCACATCGTCTTCAATTCTCCCCGTCAGCTTCAGAAATTCGGCCCTCGGGCAAAGGCGGCGGGGAAGCAGGTGGGTCTGCGGATCAATCCGGAGCGCTCCACCCAGGAGGGCCACGCCATTTACGATCCCTGCGCCCCAGGCAGCCGTCTGGGCGTCACCCGGGCGGTCTGGGAACGGAAAATGGACGAAAGCCTGGTGGCTCTGCTGGACGGGCTCCACTTTCATACCCTCTGTGAGCAGGATTCCGACGCATTGGAGGCAACCCTGGAGGCTGTGGAGGGAAAATTCGGGGATGTGCTCCCGAAAATGAAGTGGCTGAACTTCGGCGGCGGCCACCACATCACTCGTCCCGGCTATGACATTCCCCGCCTGGAGCGGTGCGTCCGGCGGGCCCGGGAGAAGTGGGGCGTGGAGGTCTATCTGGAGCCGGGGGAGGCGGTGGCGCTGAACGCGGGATATTTTGCCGCCCGGGTCCTGGACCTGGTGGAGAATGGGGACGTGAAGATCGCCATTCTGGACGCCAGCGCCGCCTGCCATATGCCCGATGTGCTGGAAATGCCCTACCGGCCCCCGGTCTACGGGGCAGGGGAGGGAGATTATGTCTACCAATTGACGGGCCCGACCTGTTTGGCTGGGGACGTGATCGGGGACTATGGATTTGAGAAGCCCCTCAAGGAGGGGGACCTGGTGCTGTTCGGGGACATGGCCATCTACACCACCTGCAAGAACAACACCTTCAATGGAATGCCGCTGCCGTCGATCTATGCCCTGGACGGGACCGGCGGGACCAAGCTTTTGGCCCGGTTTGGTTATGCAGATTTCAAGGGCCGGCTGGGCGGCCGCCCTGGGTGAGCCTTTCTTTGGGGTACACTTTGGGCGGCGGAAACGGCTTGACATTTGCCAAAGGATCTTATATAATAGCAAAAAACGAGAGAGGTGGAAGGATGAGAAAGTAATTCACTTTTGCGGAGGAAACGAATAGGACTGTATGGGTGAACGCACGCATACTGCCTTGTTATGCCGCCAAAAGTGGATTATGCTCTCACGCCCCTCTCTTTTGCCATGCCAAGTCATGGCGGAATTGCCACGGTCCGTCTCCGGCGGCGCGGCAGGAGATCAATGCGCGGAAGGGCCCTTGGGGCCGCCGCGCCGGTTTTGAGGGATCTGTCGGAAAGGAAGGAGCTCCCTTCCGGCTGGAAAATGGCGGAGCATCGTCGATGGGAACTGTTTGGCGGCAAACGGTTCCTATTTTTTATTTTTGGAGCCATGGAAAGGAGAGTGAATATGGCCCAAATCAGCGTCAACGACCTTACCTTCTGCTACGAGGGGAGCTTTGACAGCATTTTTGAAAATGTGTCCTTTTCCATCGATACGGATTGGAAGCTGGGATTTATCGGCCGAAACGGCAAGGGAAAGACGACCTTCCTCAATTTGCTGTTGGGGAAATATCCCTATGAGGGGTCCATCGACACCAGTGTGCGATTTGAGTATTTTCCCTACAGGATCCCCGGGCACCCGCCGGAGGCAACCGCAGCGGATTTTTTGGAGAAGCTCAGGCCGGGCCTGGAGTTCTGGCGAGTAATCCGTGAGCTGCCCCAGATCGGGGAGAACGATGAGATCCTGTACAGGCCGTTCGACACCCTGAGCTTTGGGGAACGGACGAAGATCCTGCTGGCGGTGCTGTTCGCCGGAGAGGGGGACTTCCCCCTCATCGACGAGCCCACCAACCACCTGGATTTTGCCGCCAGGGAAAGCGTCAAAAACTATCTCTCGTCCAAGAAGGGCTTTATCCTGGTTTCCCACGACCGGGAGCTGCTGGACGCGTGCATCGACCATGTGCTGGTGCTGAACCGCAAGACCATCGAAGTGCAGAGCGGTAATTTTTCCACCTGGTGGGAAAACAAGCGGCGCAGGGACCAGTTTGCCGTCAGCGAGGATGAAAAGCACCGCCGCCAGATCCAAAAGCTCAAGGAGGCGGCCCGGCGGACCTCTACCTGGGCGGACAAAAGCGAGCGGACCAAGATCGGCGTCGACCCCGATCGGGAGCATGACCGGCAAAAGAACAGAAGATCCTATATCGGCGTGAAAACCAAGAAAATGCAGAGCCGGGCCAAGCAGATGGAGCGGCGAATCGACCGGGAGATCCAGGAAAAGGAGGGGCTTTTGCAGGACCTGGAACGGCCTGTGGAGCTGAAGCTCACCCAGATGGTCCATTATAAGACCGAGCTGGTCCGCCTCCAGGATTTCAGCTTCCGCTATGCCGGGATGAAGGCCCCTGTTTTTACGGGGCTGGATCTGTCCGTCAGGCAAGGGGAGCGGATCGCCCTCCACGGGGCCAACGGATGCGGGAAATCCACGGTCATCAAGCGGATTTTGCAGGAGGCGGGCCTTTCCCGGATCAAAAGCGTGTATTCCGAGGCGGGAATTTGCCAGACCGTCCCGGGGCTGGTGATCTCCTATGTGGATCAGGACACCTCCGGGGTCCGGGGCGGGGTCTCGGAGTACTGCCAGGAGCACGGTCTGGACCGGAGCCTGTTCTGCACCGTCCTCCGGCAACTGGATTTTGAGCGGAGCCAGTTTTTCAAGGATATGGCGGAGTATTCCGAGGGGCAGAAAAAGAAGGTGCTGCTGGCGGCGAGTATGGCGTCTCCGGCCCATCTGTATCTTTGGGACGAGCCGCTGAACTATATCGATGTGTTTTCCCGGATCCAACTGGAGACTCTGCTGCTGGAATACCGGCCCACCATGCTGTTCGTGGAGCATGACGCCAGATTCCGGGAAAAGGTGGCGACCAAGGTGGTCACGCTGTAAGCCCGTTTTGCCGGTTTTCCTCCCTGAAAGGGGAAAGGCGGAGGAGCCTCGACCCGCCGACCGGGGACGCACTCGTCCCCGGTTTTTTCCAAACGGGACTTGACAAGAGGCGAAACTTTCATTATAATGATTTCGCTGACGGGGTGTGGCGAAGTTTGGTATCGCGCTTGGTTCGGGACCAAGAGGCCGCGGGTTCAAGTCCCGCCACTCCGACCAAGAATACACCCCCGGCTGTGCCGGGGGTGTATTCTTAGCAGGAGCGCAAGGACTTGAATAGTTCAATGCGACAGTCCGGTGGACTGTCGCCGGCCCGGGCTGGACCGGGCCGAACCTTTATTTTCTCCCCCCGGGGAGAAAATGGAGTCAAGTCCCGCCACTCCGACCACGTCGTCGCAAGCTCCATATCGCTTGCGGCGACTTTTTATGCCTATGGCAAAAAAGTCACCGTGCGCTCATTTCGCTGCTCCTCCTTTCCGAAACGGGGCACGCGCAAGTCGCCTGTTCGCTTGCAAGCGCGCTCACGACGGCTTTGTTGCGCTACCACCCCGTTTCGGTCCCCCGCCTGCGGCGCAGGGGTTCAAGTCTCTCCACAAAAACCAAAAAATCTTTTTTATTGTGGTTAGCCATGCGGAGTGTCCTTATAGGATTTGAGTATCCTATCAGGGACACTCCGCATTTTTATGTTCAAATTTCATACCGCGATTTGTGTTGGGCGTGGCTGACGGCTGCGCCCTTTCGCGGTTTCATGGTGATCTCCGCCGATTGGATCTTCCGGCAGTCAGGTACTTCAAACGTGCCGATGCAGTTATAGGGAATGACGATCCGCCGGGTCTTGTCCATCGTATTGGAAACAGAACGCCGATCTTGATAGAATGGCTGTCAAGATCGGCGTTCCCTTTTTTCATATCTTGCGCTGGAGCGCATACCCTTTCCTGAAAGGGAGGGAGCGCGATGCGCTATGTGATCCGCTATGACGGCGGGGAAGTGATCCGGGAGCGGCCAAAGCGGATGGGACTTTGGGTCGCGGTTTTGGTGATACTGCTGGCGGCGGCGGTGCGGATGGCGTGGCCGGCCGTGGCGGAGCCGCTGAGGGAGGCGCTGTTTTCCGAGTCCGGGGCGGCCTTTTCCGAGATGGTGGAGGATCTGCGGGAGGGCGTGGGGTTTTCCGAGGCGGTCACCGCCTTTTGCCAGGAGGTGATGGCAGGTGCCGGTTTCCCGTAGAATTTCTCTGACACCCGGGGCGCTGGTGGTCCTGGCCGGGATGATCCTGATCCTGCCGCTGGAATGGACGGCGGCCGTTTTGCTGGCAGGGGGATTCCATGAGCTGTGCCACGCGCTGGCCGTAGGGGTCTGCGGCGGGGAAGTGCTGCAGGTCTGCTTCGGGGCCGGCGGGGCCAGAATGGAGACTTCGCCCCTGAGCCGGGGGCGGGAGCTGGCCTGCGCCCTGGCGGGGCCTTTGGGGGGACTGTGCCTGCTGCTGTTTGCCAGGGCCTTTCCCCGGCTGGCGCTCTGCGCGGGGCTCCAATCCATTTACAATCTGCTGCCCGTGTACCCGCTGGACGGGGGAAGGGCGCTGCGGTGCGCCGCCGGGATCTGCCTGCCTCCCGCCACGTCGGAGCGGTTTTGCAGGCTGGCGCAGACGGGGTGCCTGACGGGGCTGGCTGCGCTGGGGATCTTCGGCGCGGTCCGGCTGGGTCTGGGCCTTTTTCCCATTTTGGCGGCGGCGGTGCTGGTTTTCCGGGCCTGGAAGGAAAATAGGGCTTGCAATGTGGCCGCCGGCGGGGTAAAATAGGGGCAAAAAGAAAGAGGCGCTGACATGACCGATTTGTTGGGGCGGATCCTGCCCACCGTGCAAAAACCCGCCCGGTACACCGGGGGAGAATTTAACGAGATCCAGAAGGACCCGGCGTCTGTGCGGGTGAACGTGGCCTTTTGTTTCCCGGACACCTACGAGATCGGGATGTCCAATTTGGGGATCCGGATCCTCTACGGCGTGATGAACGAAATGGAGGGGGTCTGGTGCCAGCGGGTCTTCGCCCCTTGGGCGGATATGGAGGAAGCCATGGTCCGGCATGGACTGCCGCTGTGGGCGCTGGAAAGCCGGAGACCGGTCCGGGAATTTGACATGATCGCCTTTTCCATCGGCTATGAAATGAGCTACTCCAATATCCTCAATATGCTTCGCCTGGCCGGGGTGCCGCTGCTGGCGAGGGAGCGGAAGGGACTGGGGGGCATCGTCTTTGCAGGAGGCGTGTGCGCCTTCAACCCGGAGCCGCTGGCGGAATTTATCGACTTCTTCTCCCTAGGCGAGGGGGAGGAGAGTACTGTGGAGATCGTCTCTCTCTACGACCGGGCCAAGGCGGGGGGCTGGGAAAAGGAGCGGTTTCTGCGGGAAGCTGCCAAGATCCCCGGGGTATATGTGCCCTCCTTTTACCGGCACGAATATGGGGCAGACGGGACGCTCTCCGCCATCGTTCCCGAGGATGGGGTACCGGCGGTGGTGAGCAAGCGGATCGTGGAGGACCTGGACAAAGCCTTTTTCCCCACGAAAATGCTGGTGCCGTCTACGGAGATCGTCCACGATCGGGCCAACTTGGAGGTGTTCCGGGGCTGCATCCGGGGGTGCCGGTTCTGCCAGGCGGGGTTCTCCTGCCGGCCGGTGCGGAAAAAGAGCGCGGAAGTGCTGTACCGTCAGGCGGTGGAGACGCTGGAGGACTCGGGGATCAACGAACTCACACTGTCCAGCCTATCCACCTCGGACTATCGGGAGCTGGAGGAACTCACGGACAAGCTGCTGCCCTACTGCGGGGAGAAGCGGATCAATCTGTCGGTGCCCTCCCTGCGGGCGGACAACTTTTCCCGTCAGCTCACCGCCCGGCTTCAGACTCAGCACAAGAGCAGCCTGACTTTTGCCCCAGAGGCGGGGAGCCAGCGGCTGCGGGACGTGATCAACAAGAATCTGACAGAGGAAGAGATCCTGACCACCTGCGCCATTGCCTTTGCCGGGGGCTGGAACAGCGTGAAGCTCTACTTCATGCTGGGCCTGCCCACGGAGACGGAGGAGGATGTGCTGGCCATCGCGGAGCTGATCGAGAAGGTGGCCGCAGTTTGGCGGGCAAATGCCTCCAACAAAAAGCGGGGCCTGCGGATCCACGCGGCGGCAGCCTACTTCGTGCCCAAGCCCCACACGCCCTTCCAGTGGGAAAAGCAGCTCCCCATGGAGGAATACCTCCGGCGGGCGCGGCTGCTGAAGGAGCGGCTCCGGAATGTTCGGGGGGTGGAGTTTAACTACCACAGCCCGGAGCTCAGCCGCTTGGAGGCGGTGTTTGCCCGGGGCGACCGGCGAGTAGGCGCCGTGCTGCGCCGGGCTGTGGAAAAGGAGGCGAGGCTGGATGGATGGGATGAGTTTTTTTCCTACCAGACCTGGCTGGAAGCCTTTCAGGAGTGCGGCGTGGACCCGGAGTACTATACCTGCCGGGGCTTTGGGGAGGACGAGGTCCTGCCCTGGGACGCCATTGACGTGGGCGTGGACAAGGCTTTTTTGCTGCGGGAGCGGAAACGGGCCCATCAGGGCCTGACCACCCGGGACTGCCGGGCCGGATGCTCCGGCTGTGGCGCGGACAAGCTGCTGCGGGAGGTGAAGTGCGATGCCTAGGGCCCTCTTTTCCAAGACGGGGAACGCCGTTTATCTCTCCCATCTGGATCTGATGCGGCTGTTTCAGCGGGCCTTTCAGCGGGCCGGGCTGCCGCTGACCCATACCCAGGGATTCAATCCCCGGCCCAGCGTGTCCATCGCCCTGCCCCTCAGCGTGGGGATCGAGAGCCGGTGCGAGCTGCTGGATTTTCAGTTGGAGGGGGAGCCGGTCCCCATGGACGAGATCCGGGACCGGCTGAACCGGGCGCTGGTCCCTGGGGTAGCGGTCCAGAGGGTCTACGAGGGGGGCCGGAAGGTCCGGGAGCTGCGGCTGCTGGAATGTGCTGTGACCTTAGAGTACGACGCCGGGGTCCCCACGGAGGCGGCGGAGCAGACAGCCGCCCTTTTTCGGCGGGAAAGTCTGCCGGTCGCCAAAAAGAGCAAGGCCGGACCCGTAGAGCAGGACATTATCCCGCTGATCCGGCGGGTGGCGGTGCGGCGGACCTCCCAGCGGGAGCTGACCATGACGGCGCTGGTGTGCTGCCAGGAGCCGTCCATGAATCCCATGCAGCTCGCAGCGGCGGTGAGCCGATATCTGCCCCAGATCACGCCGGATTTCGCGCGGTGCCAACGGCTGGCCCTGTACGACGGGGACGAAAATGAATTTTATTAGGAGGATGAAAAATGGAGGACTTTATTTTGGAAGAATGCCCCGTCTGCCGGGGCGCTGGGATGCTGGTCCATGACGGCGGCTGGTGCGTCCAGGTGGAGTGCGCCGACTGCGGGGCCCACACGGTGTATCTGGAATATGAGAACGAGGCGGAGAAGCGGCAGGCCGAGGAACGGGTGATCCGTCTGTGGAACATGGGCAAGGTCATCAAGTCCGAGCCGGGGGAGTAAGGGACCGCAAAATTTTTTGAAAAAAGGGCTTGCATTTTTCGTCAGGGTGTGCTAATATATCCAGGCAGTCAAAAATGTAAGCAAATCCGGGTGTGGCGAAGTTTGGTATCGCGCTTGAATGGGGTTCAAGAGGCCGCTGGTTCGAATCCAGTCACTCGGACCACAAAATAGACTCGAAATCGCAAGGTTTCGGGTCTATTTCTTTTTTTTCACAACTTTTCGCCGCAGTTTTCCGGCTCATGGCCGTCGCCGTTTGCCGATTCAGAACGCCTTTCAGAACAGAATGCAACGCCACTGTAGAAATCATTCATCACATTTGCTGTTTCTGTACGCCCGGAATCCAAAAGACTGCCATAAATATTTGTAGTCGTTGCAATATCTTCATGCCCTAAGAATTCCTTTGCCTGAAATGCTGACAGCTTCGATAAGAGCATACTTGCTGCCGTGTGTCTTAGATCATGGAATCGGACAATCCGGCAAATTATATTTTCCCAGCAGCTTACTTCTTTGGCAAGTCCTATACTCGGTGAGTACAGGGCTTTTCTTTTATCTATCTATTTTAATTTGAATGGATCTCTTTTTTCTTGACTTTGTGTATAGAATGTGGTAGAATTTTGAATAAGTGCACTTACTCGCGACGTATGTCCTTTCCGGGGAGACAATTGGGGAGAAGTGTATTTGTGAGAAATACTTTTGAAGGAGGAGTCGTTATGAGAAAATGGAAACGGTGGCTGTCGCTTGTTTTGGCCGTCGTCATGATATTGACAGTCTCAGGCTGCTCGCTCCGGTTTACCCTGCCGGAGGAGACGGAGGCTCGGCTGACGCCGCCAACGAGCTCGACCGAGCAAAGCACGCCCCAAGAGACGCAAATACCAAGGCAAACGGACGCGGATGGCACGATCCTGGCATATAACACGAGCGTCCAATCGTTAAGTCTGGCCAATAGCGCCAGCAATGGCGACACAGCGATTCAGACCTGTAACTATGACGGCGGCGAGATGCACCTTCCCTTCCATTACGTGGCCGGCTACGATACGGATCTGGTAGGCTTGGGGCTGATGGTATTCCTAGACGGTCAGCCTCAGCCCTATAAGATCTCCGAAACGGGTGAATACGAATATCTTCACACTTTTATGCAGACCGGCGGGGAGGGAGAGCTTATTTTTACTCCCGTATGCGGAAAGGCGGGGGATACCCTGGAGCTCTATGCCGCTTTGATTCCGGCGCCGGATTGGCTCCCGCATGAGGAGCGGGATGGGGTGACCTTACAACGCAGTTACTACAACATCCCCACCTACAACCCCCAAGCGGTCACTGGAATCTTGCTGCGATTCAACGCGGATCCCGAAACAACGGCCGATTTCCCCCAGGTCCGTGACCGGATCGAGGCGATAGAAACCACGGAAGAAAGCATGACAGGGACCGATAAAAACGATCTTTGGCAGGTCTACGGATGGGACCACCCGTCGTTCTACGAAGAGACTCCACGGGATATTACCGTTGATATTGCATATAGCGAGCGAGATGATGCGCAAGATTATTCCAGGTATTCTCCGGTGAGCATTGGGGCGGTCACGCGCTGGGGATTTACGGGTGAGAGAGCGGAGCTCCGCTTTGTTCAAGATGATCAGGAATATGCCTACAATGTAAAAGATACCTCCAAAGTGAATTTCGAGTGCTGTATCTACTGCCCAGAGCCGGTGGATTACAACCTTATTCTGTACTTTAACAACGTACCGATCAGCGTTGATCCGGAAAAATCCGTCCAGTTCTCCGGCGGGAACAGCGAGACAAAAATGATCGTCAATCTTACGCTGGATATGACGGAAATGCGTGATATCAATCAAATACGCGTCATGGCGGTGCCAAAGAATTTTCTGACGCTGAGGCAGCAAGGGGAGCTGGAACGTTATCCATACCTTCAACTGGGGATCAAAATGCTTCGACTCTCCTATATTCTCACGATTTATGGGAACCAATCCGATTATATGAATGCGGTCAAAAAATAAAGAAAGGGGTATCTGCCATGACCCAATACCGTTATGACACCCAGCTCCTCATCGAGGGGCAGGATCTGGACGAGGACGCGATCAACGACTACTTCGTTTCCCACTTCCAGGGGGATTGCCTGCTGGCCGTGGGGGACGAGGAGCTGATCAAGATCCACTTCCATACCAATGAGCCCTGGAAGGTGCTGGAATACTGCGCCTCCCTGGGGGAGATCTTCGACATCGTTGTGGAGGACATGGACCGGCAGAGCCGGGGGCTGAAGGGCTGAAAAAACGGAAGATTTCGAAAAAAATGCTTGCTTTTTCCAGAGAGCTGTGGTATACTGAGTCAGTCTGAGAACAAGGTGAGTCCTCTGCGCCGGCCGGGAGCCATATCGCCGGACGAAACCGCCGCATGAACGCCTAATTTAAGGAGGACAAACAGATATGGATTTAGTCAAGGCTCTGTCCAGCCAGTACATGAAGCCGGAGCTCCCCGAAATGCGGGTGGGCGATACGGTTCGTGTCCATGTGCGGATCAAGGAAGGCGCCCGGGAGCGTATCCAGGTGTTTGAAGGCACCATCATCGCCCGCAAGCACGGCGGCATCGGCGAGACCATCACCGTTCGCCGGATCAGCTACGGCGTGGGCTGCGAAAAGGTGTTCCCGGTCCATTCTCCCCGGATCGCCGATGTGGAGACCGTCCGCCGCGGCAAGGTCCGCCGGGCCAAGCTCTACTACCTGCGGGACCGCTTCGGCAAGGCCGCCAAGGTCAAAGAGAAGGTCTGAGGAAAAAAAGAATAAAAAAAGAGGGGGTTACCCTCTTTTTTTATTGGAAAATATTGTGTATAATAGAAGGTGGTCAGGTCTGCGCCCTGTTTCGGACCCGGCCGCACCCAGGCTCCTGTGGGAGCCGCTCAGGAGGGATTGGAATGGAACAGGAGAATTGGAGCTCCGAGCCGGAGGCCGCCGCGCCCACTGGCCGGTTTCGAAAAAAGAAGAAGGAGAAGCTGTCCCCCGTTCAGAATATGCTGCTCTACCTTCACGATCTGGTGTACCTGATGGCCGGCGTGCTGCTGGTGCTGCTGGTGTGCTTCCGAATCGTAGTGGTGTCGGGGCCGTCCATGTACGATACGCTGGTGAACGGAGACTATCTGCTGCTGCTGAGCCATGTGTTCTATTCCCAGCCAAAGCAGGGGGATATTATCGTCGCCAGTAAGGCGGATTATAAAGAGGGAGAGCTCATTGTCAAGCGGGTCATCGCCACCGAGGGGCAGACCGTTCGCATCGACTACGAGGAGGGTGTCGTCTATGTGGACGAGGTGCCCCTGGACGAGCCCTATACCTATACCGATACCAACCTCTTTGAGGGGATCGAAAATCCCATCGTTGTGGAGAAGGGATGCGTCTTCGTCATGGGCGACAACCGCAATGTCTCCAAGGACAGCCGGAATCCGGAGATCGGACTCATCGATACCCGGCAGATCGTGGGGAAGGTGATCTTCCTCTTTGTCCCGGGACAGGACGTCGAAAGTGGCAACACAAGGGACTACGGAAGGATCGGGCTTGTTTCATGACGGAGCCCATGAACATTCAGTGGTATCCCGGGCACATGACCAAGATCCGGCGGCAGATCGAAGCGGATCTGAAGCAGGTGGACGCGGTCTGCGAGATCGTGGACGCCCGGATCCCCTCGGCCAGCCGGAACCCGGAGATCGACGCCATCTGCGGGGCGAAGCCTCGGCTGGTGGTCCTGAACCGGATGGATCTGGCGGACCCCGCCGCCGTGAAGATCTGGCTGGCCCATTTCCGGGGCCGGGGACTGGCGGCCATTGCCGTGGACTGCAAGCGGCGCGGGGGGATCGGGGAATTTGAGCCCGCCCTCCGGGGGCTGCTGGCGGAGAGGATCGCCCGGGACGCGGCAAAGGGTATGCGGCGGCCTCTGCGGGCCATGGTGGTGGGGATCCCCAACGTGGGAAAGTCCACCTTCATCAACCAGGTCTCCGGCAGGAAGGGCGCCAAGGCCGAGAACCGGCCCGGCGTCACCCGGGGCAAGCAGTGGGTGACGGTGAACGAGAGACTGCTGCTCCTGGACACGCCGGGCATCCTCTGGCCCAAATTCCAGGACCCCTTCGCCGGGCTTTTGCTGGCGGCGACGGGGGCCGTGAAGGAGACGGTGCTGGACACTGAGGAGCTGGCCGCCCGGCTCATGGAACTGCTGTATGCGCGCTATCCCCAGGCGGTGACGGAGCGATACCGCTTGGAGCCAATGGAGGCGCCCACGGGCTTTGGGCTGCTGGAAGCCGCCGGAAGGAAGCGGGGAATGCTCCTGCCCGGGGGAGAGATCGATATTGGCCGGATGGCCAGGGTCCTTTTGGACGAGTACCGGGGCGGAAAGCTGGGCCGCTTTACCCTGGAAATGCCGGAGGCGGGAACATGACGGATCTGTGGAAAATCGAAGATGAATTCTATGCCCAGGGGTATCATTGGATCTGCGGCGTGGACGAGGCGGGCAGGGGACCCCTGGCCGGGCCGGTATGCGCCGGAGCGGTGATCCTGCCGCCCCACGCGGAGATCCCCGGGCTCAACGACAGCAAAAAGCTGTCCGACAAAAAGCGGCGGGAGCTGTATCCCTTGATCCAGGAGACGGCGATCGCCTGGGGCGTGGCCTTTGCCAGCGAGGGAGAGATCGACGAGATCAATATCCTTCAAGCCACCTTTCTGGCCATGGAGCGCGCCATGGCAAAGCTGGAAACAAAGCCGGACCTGGCGCTGATCGACGGGAACCGGGAGAAGGACTTCGGGCTGCCCGTAAAGACCCTGGTCCACGGGGACAGCCTCAGCGCCAGCATCGCCGCCGCCTCCATCCTGGCCAAGGTGACCCGGGACGACTATATGCTTGCCATGGCGGAACAGTATCCCCAGTATGGCTTTGACATTCACAAGGGCTACGGGACCCGGGGCCATTACGAGGCGCTGCGTACATACGGGCCCTGCCCCATCCACCGCAGGACCTTTTTGAAGAAACTCTATGGGGCGGAATAACCTGGCTGGGGCCTGGGGGGAGGAAAAGGCCGCCGAGTACCTCCGAAAAAAGGGATACCGGCTGGTCGCCTCCCGGTTTCGGACCCGGTTTGGGGAGATCGACCTGATCTTGTCAAATCGACGGTATTTGATCTTCGCCGAGGTGAAGCTGCGGAAAAACGCGGAGTTTGCCCTGGCGAGGGAGTACGTGGACCGGCGGAAGCAGGAACGGCTGCGGCGGTCCGCCGAGATCTATCTGGCGGAAAACCCTACGGAGCTCCAACCCCGGTTTGATGTGATCGAAATTTACGCCCCTCAGGGGGTAGATACGGCCAAGCCGAAAATCGTGCATTTGGAGGATGCTTTTCAATGAACATTCCTGTTTTTGACCTGCACTGTGACACCGCCCTTGCCCTGATTGGGAAAAATTTTGCCGGGGTTGGCGATCTCCGGAAAAATTCCGGCCACATCGACCTGGACCGTGCTGGGACCCTGGCGGGGTATGCCCAGTGCTTCGCCTGCTTCACCTCTCCCTGGGACCATCTGCCGGATGGAATGACCCCGTTGGATGTCTTTGAGCGGGAGCTGAACGCCATTCAGCGGGGATTCAATGAAAACGCCGATGTGATCGCCCAGGCCTTCACCGCCGACGATGTGGAGAGGAACCGGCGGGACGGAAAAATGTCCGGTATCCTCACCATCGAGGGGACCGCCGGATTCGGATATGACCCGGAGCTGCTGGGAACGCTGCATCAGGTCGGCTTCCGCATCTCCACCCTGACCTGGAACGAAAAGAATCCCCTGGCCGGGTCCCACGTCACCGGCGGAGGGCTGACGGATCTGGGGCGCGCGTATGTGAAGGAGGCCCAGAGGCTAGGGATCATCATCGATGTGAGCCACATCAGCGACGAGGCGTTTTGGGATATCATGGACATCACGGAGAAGCCCATTATCGCCAGCCACTCCAACAGCCGCGCGGTGTGGAACAGCAGCCGGAATTTGACCGACGAGATGTTCACCGCCATCTGCCGCACCGGCGGCGTGGCCGGGCTCAATGAATACACCCATTTCCTGGGAAAGGACGCCGACCTGGACACCGCCTGCGATCACATTTTCCACTTCCTGGAGCTGGACCCCTCGGGCAAACACATTGCCCTGGGCGGGGACCTGGACGGCTGCGAGGCGCTGCCCAAGGGATTTGAAGGGGTCCAGGACTATCCCAAGCTCGCCCGGAGGCTTCTGGACCGGGGACTAAAAGAGAGTACGCTGCTGGACATTTTCTGGAACAATGCCTTAGGAGTGATGGAGCAGTGCTGTATTTGACCACACGAAACACCGGCGACGCCTACACCGCCTATCGGGTCCTGGGGGAAAACCGGGGGCCCGACGGGGGATTCTATGTGCCCATTCAGCTTCCCAGGCTGACGGACGCCCAGGTGGACGCGCTGCTGGAAGCGCCCTTCGAGCAATGCGTGGCGGAGATCCTGAATCTGTTTTTCCCCGCCCGGCTGGACGGGGCGGACGTGGAGTTCTGCGTGGGGGCCAGACCCTTTAAGCTGATCCCCATGAGCCACCGGATCGTGATCGCCGAGTGCTGGCACAATCCGGACTACGACTTTTCCCGGATCGTGCGGAACCTCTCCGGACGGGTCCGGGGGGTGGAGGACTCCCAGGGACGGCCCAGCAGTTGGGCCTGGATCGCCGTGCGGATCGCCATGGCGGCGGGGCTCCTGGGGGAGTTCCACCGGGTGGGGATCCTGGAACGGGGGAGGCCCGTGGATGTGTCGGCGCCCACCGGAGACTTTGGGGCCCCCATGGCGCTGTGGTATGCCCGGGAAATGGGCCTGCCCATCGGCACCATCATTTGTAGCTGCAACGACAACAGCACGCTGTGGGACCTGCTGAACCACGGCTCGGTGCGGACCGACGCCGTCGCCATCCCCACCAGCACGCCGGAGGCGGATTTCGGCGTGCCGCCGGAGCTGGAGCGGCTGGTCTATGCCACCCTGGGCATGGGGCAGGCAAGGCGGCTCTTCCTGGCCGGCCAGCGGGGGCGGCCCTACACCGTGGACGAGGACGCCCTTGCTTTGCTCAGCCGGGGCCTCCATGCGGCCGTGGTGGGCCGGGAGCGGATGGAGGCCATCATCCGCAATGTCTACGCCGTCAATACCTATCTGCTGGACCCCTATGCCGCCCTGGCCTTCGGGGGACTGCAGGATTACCGGGCCAGGGTGGGGGAGATCCGGCCCGCCGTCATCGTGGCGGAGAGGAGCCCCATTTGCTCGGCCCAGACCGTGGCCCAAATCTTGGGCATCACCGTCCGGGAGCTCCGGGACCGGTTACAGATCGGGTGAGCTATGGCGCTGTACGTCATTGGCGACCTGCATCTTTCCCTGGGGTCGGAAAAACCCATGGATGTCTTCGGCGGCGTCTGGCAGGGGTACATGGAGAAGCTGGAGGCGGGCTTTGCCAAGGTGGGGCCCGAGGACACCACCGTGCTGCTGGGGGACCTGTCCTGGGCCAAGGACCTGGGGGAGGCCGGGCCGGATTTCGCCTGGATCGACCGGATCCCGGGCAGAAAGCTCATTGTCAAGGGCAACCACGACTTCTGGTGGAGCACCGCGGCGAAATTCTACCGTTTCTGCCAGGAGCGGGGCTTCTCCGACCAGTGGGTGCTGAACAACAACTGCTATTTTTACGGGGACTGGGCCCTCTGCGGCACCCGGGGCTGGTTTTTTGAGGAGTCCCGAAGCTCGGCCCAGGATGAAAAGGTCTTCCGCCGGGAGCTGGGAAGACTGGAGACCTCCCTCAAGGCGGCGGGGGAGCGGGAAAAGCTGGTCTTTCTCCACTATCCCCCCCGATATGCCGGCTACGAGTGCCGGGAGATCCTCCAAATGCTGAAATGCTACGGCGTCCGGCGCTGCTTTTACGGCCACCTTCACGGTCCGGCCCATAAGCTGGCCCAGCAGGGGCTCTGGGACGGGGTGGAATATAAGCTGGTGTCGGCGGACTACCTGGGGTTCCGGCCCTTTCTCGTGACGGCTTAGGCAAAATATCGGTTTTTCACGAAAAATATCCCGTAAATTTTTCGTGAAAAGGGTGGACAACCGCCCTTTTCTTTGGTAAAATACAACGGCTGTAGAAAAAACATTGATCGCATGGCCGTCCCGCGGCCTTGTTTTGGGAGGAACATTACATGAATGTCAAAAGCGTAGAAAAAAGCGGCAATCAGGCCACCGTGGTGGTGGAGATCGACCGGGAGCTCATGGAGTCCGGCGTCAACAAGGCATATCTCAAGGCCCGGAAGAACATTCTGGTCCCCGGCTTCCGGAAGGGCAAGGCCCCCCGGAAGATGATCGAGACGATGTATGGCAAACACGTCTTCTATGAAGACGGCTTGGAGGAGATCTTCCCCCAGGTCTATGAGGCCGCCGTCACCGGCCAGGAGCTGAAGGCCGTGGGCCGTCCCACCGTCACCGATATCCAGATCGCCGACGACGATCTGGTCACCGTCACCATCACCACCGAGCTCTATCCCGAGGTCACCCTGGGGCAGTACAAGGGCCTGGAGGTGGTCAAGACCGTCCCCAGTGTCACCGACGCTCAGGTCCAGGCGGAGCTGGACCGGATGGCCGCGAACGTGGCCTCCACCGAGACTGTTGAGCGGCCCGCCGAGATGGGCGACAATGTTACCATCGATTTTCTGGGCACCGAGAACGGCACCCCCTTCGAGGGCGGCGAGGGCCACGACTACGACCTGAGACTGGGCTCCGGCTCCTTCGTGCCGGGCTTTGAGGAGCAGCTTGTTGGGATGGCCGCCGGGGAGGAGAAGGACATCGACATTACCTTCCCCCAGGATTACCACGCCGAGATGGCGGGGAAGACCGTGCAGTTCCATGTGAAGGTCCAGAAGGTCACTGTGGAGAATATCCCCGAGCAGGACGACGAGTTTGCCAAGGACGTGTCCGAGTTTGACACTTTGGAAGAGCTGAAGGCCGACATCCGCGCCAAGGCCCTGGAGCAGGCCCAGAAGCAGGCCGACAGCGCCTTTGACCAGGCCTGTGTGGACAAGGCCGCCGAAAACGCCACGGTGGAGATGCCCAAGGCGCTGATCGAGGCCGAGCTGGACAATCAGATGGAGCGGTTTGCCTACCAGCTCCAGATGAGCGGCTACACCGTGGAACAGTACGCCAAGATGATGGGCGGGGATATGAACACCCTCCGCAACGCCTTCCGGCCCGCCGCCGAGAAGCAGGCCAAGGCCAATGTGGTCCTGGCCCAGATCGCCAAGGAGGAGGGCGTCACCGTCACCGACGAGGAAAAGAAGGCCGAGTACGAGAGCCTTGCCAAGCAGTATGAGCTGACCGAGGATCGGGTGAAGGAAATGGTCCCCGAAAGCGAGATCGCCGCCAGCTTGGAGACTCGGAAGGTGGTCCGTCTGATCGCCGATTCCGCCGTCCCCACCGCTCCCGAGGCACCCAAGGCCGAGGATGCGGCGCCGAAGGACGGGGAGGACACGCCCAAGGGCGAGGATCCCGACGCCAAGGAGGAATAACCCGGGCGTCAGGCGGTTAGAATGTTGCAGTCTTAGAAAGGAGCATTTTGGAATGAGTTTAGTACCTTATGTTGTGGAACAGACCAGCCGGGGCGAGCGGAGCTACGATATTTTCTCCCGGCTGCTCAATGACCGGATCGTTTTCCTGTCTGAGGAAGTCAACGACACCACCGCCAGCCTGGTCGTGGCCCAGCTTCTGTACCTGGAGGCCCAGGACCCCGATAAGGACATTCAATTCTATATCAACAGTCCCGGCGGCAGCATCACCTCCGGTATGGCCATCTACGACACCATGCAGTACATCAAGTGCGATGTGGCCACCATCTGCGTGGGTCTGGGGGCCTCCATGGCGGCCTTCCTGCTGGCCGCCGGCGCCAAGGGCAAGCGGATGGCCCTGCCCAACTCCGAGATCATGATCCATCAGCCCTCCGCCGGTACCCAGGGCCAGATCACCGATATGGCCATCCACATGAAGCGGCTGGAGACCATCAAAAAGCGGATGAATACCATCCTGGCCGAGAAGACCGGCAAGAGCATCGAGGTCGTCACCGCCGCCTGCGAGCGGGATAACTTCATGACCGCCCAGGAGGCCCTGGACTTCGGCATCATCGACCGGATCATTGAGCGTCATTGATTTTTCAAAAAGAAAGGCGGTGCGCGCCTTATGGCTAAAAGACCCGAGCAGCCGGTTCGCTGCTCCTTCTGCGGCAAGCGGGAGCCCCAGACCCGGCTGATCGCCGGGCCGGGGGTCTATATCTGCAGCGACTGCGTCCAGACCTGCAGCGAGCTGCTGCGGGAGGATATTCAAGTGGATCACCGGGGGAACCTCCGCACGCCGGAGCATCTGCCCACCCCTATGGAGATCAAAAGCTACATGGACGGCTACATCATCGGCCAGGAGGACGCCAAGATCGCCCTGAGCGTCGCCGTCTATAACCACTATAAGCGGATCTATTTCGGGGCCTCCTCGGATGTGGAGCTGCAAAAAAGCAATATTCTGCTCATCGGCCCCACGGGCTGCGGCAAGACCCTCTTTGCCCAGACCCTGGCGAAGGTCCTCAGCGTGCCCTTCGCCATTGCCGACGCCACCACCCTCACCGAGGCCGGCTATGTGGGCGACGATGTGGAAAATATCCTGCTGCGGCTCCTGCAAGCGGCGGATTTCGACGTGGACCTGGCGGAGCGGGGGATCATTTACATCGACGAGATGGATAAGATCGCCCGGAAGAGTGAAAATACCTCCATCACCCGGGACGTGTCCGGCGAGGGGGTCCAGCAGGCCCTGCTAAAGATCCTGGAGGGCACCGTCGCCAACGTGCCGCCCCAGGGCGGCCGGAAGCATCCCCAGCAGGAGACCATTCAGATCAACACCACCAACATCCTCTTCATCTGCGGCGGTGCTTTTGACGGGCTGGACAAGATCATCGAAGCCCGGACCGACCGGTCCGCCATCGGCTTCGACGCGCCTGTGGAGAGCCGGAAGAAACGGGATGTGGGAAAGCTCCTGTCCAAGGTGGAGCCCCACGATCTGCTGAAATTCGGCATCATCCCGGAGCTGGTGGGCCGGATGCCCGTGATCACCTGCCTTCAGGACTTGAAAAAAGAGGACCTGATCCGGATCCTGGTGGAGCCCAAGAACGCCCTGGTCCGCCAGTATCAGCGGCTGCTGCAAATGGACAATGTGGAGCTGGAGATCCAGCAGGAAGCCCTGGAGGCCGTAGCCCAGAAGGCCATCGACCGGCAGATCGGCGCCCGTGGCCTGCGGGCCGTCATGGAGAAGACCATGACGGGGATCATGTACCTGATCCCCTCGGACCTGACCATCCGAAAGGTGATCATCACCCCAGAGTGCATCGAGGGCGGGGACCCGCTGATCCTGCGGGATCCGGCCAAGCCCCGGACCGCGCTGGCATAACATTTTTGGAGGGGGCTGCCGCCCCCTTCCCTTGCACAGATACCCAGGAAGGAGTACGCTTATGAGCGAAAGCATTACCGCGCTTCCCGTCCTTGCCCTGCGGGGCATGGTCGTGTTCCCAGAGCAGACCGTCCACTTCGACGTGGGACGGCTCAAGTCCGCTCTGGCGCTGGAGGAAGCCATGAAGCGGGAGCAGCTTTTGTTCCTTGCCTCGCAAAAAGACATCACGGAGGACGACCCGGACCTGGCCGGCTTCTATCCCGTGGGAACCGTGGGAAGGATCAAGCAGATCCTCAAATCTCAGGGGGAGAACATCCGGGTACTGGTCACCGGCCTCTACCGCGGCCGGATCACGGAGCTGACCCGGACCAATCCCTTCCTCTACGCCGAGATCCAGCGCCTGGACGATCAGGACGCGCCGGATAATCTCCGGGCCCACGCCCTCCGGCGGGAGGCCAACAACCTCTACGGCACCTATCTGGAGCTTGTTGAGCGGCCGGCCCAGACTGTCCTGCTAAAAATGCTGGCCTCCCAGGACTGCGGTTTTCTGGCCGACAGCATCGCCCAGAACTCCGGCATTGAATACCCGGACAAGGCCAGACTCCTGTGCCAGATGAACCCGCTGAAGCGGCTGGAGGCCGCGGTCTCCCTGCTGCGCCAGGAGGTGCAGATGCTCCGGCTGGAAAACGACATTCAGGACAAGACCCGGGCCTGCATTGACCGGGATCAGAAGGACTACTACCTCCGGGAGCAGATGAAGGTCATCCGGGAGGAGCTGGGAGAGGACGACGAGCCGGCGGAATTCGCCGCCTACGCCGTTGCCATCCGCCGCCTGCCCACCGACGAAAAATCCAAGGAAAAGCTCCTAAAGGACCTGGACCGGCTGGAAAAGCAGCCCTTCGGCTCCTCCGAGGCGGCGGTGCTGCGGAGCTACCTGGACACGGTGCTGGATCTGCCCTGGAACAGCCGGACCAAGGAACGCATCGACGTGGAGGCCGCAAGGCGGGTGCTGGATCGGGATCACTTCGGCCTGGAGAAGGTGAAGGAGCGGATCCTGGAGACCCTGGCCGTGCGGAAAATGGCCCCCGAGCTGCCGCCCCAGATCCTCTGTCTGGTGGGGCCTCCGGGGGTGGGGAAGACCTCCATCGCCTATTCCATCGCCAGGAGCTTGAACCGGAAGATGGCCCGCATCTCTCTGGGCGGCATCCACGACGAGGCCGACATCCGGGGCCACCGAAAGACTTATATCGGCGCCATGCCCGGCCGGATCATGACCGCCATGACCCAGGCGGGGAGCAAGAACGCCCTGCTCCTGCTGGACGAGGTGGACAAAATGGGCGCCGACTACCGAGGCGACCCCAGCGCCGCCCTGCTGGAGGTCCTGGACGCCGAGCAGAACAAGACCTATCGGGACCACTATCTGGAAATTCCCTTTGACCTCAGTGAGGTCATGTTCATCACCACCGCCAACACCGCCGACACCATTCCCAGGCCCCTGCTGGACCGGATGGAGGTCATTGAGCTGGGCTCCTACACCGACGAGGAAAAGGTGATGATCGCCAAAAACCACCTGCTGCCTAAGCAGATGGCAAAGCATGGGCTGAAAAAGAGCCAGCTCCGGGTGACGGACGACGCCCTGCGGGAGATCATCCACTGTTACACGCGGGAGTCCGGCGTCCGGAATCTGGAACGGGAACTGGCCCAGATCTGCCGGAAGGCTGACAAAATGCTGCTGGAGCAGGAGGAGACGAAGCGTCTCACCGTCACGGGGGCCAATGTGGAGGAATTTTTGGGCATTCGGAAATTCCTGCCGGACCGGCTCCCCGGCACGGATCAGGTGGGCCTGGTGACGGGCCTGGCCTGGACCAGCGTGGGCGGCGAGACCCTGGAGGTGGAGGTCAACGTCATGGACGGCTCCGGGCGGCTGGAGCTCACCGGCAACCTGGGAGACGTGATGAAGGAGTCCGTCCACGCCGCCATGAGCTATATCCGGGCCAACGCCCAAAGATTGGGCATTGACAGCGATTTTTACAAGACCAAGGACATCCACGTCCACTTCCCGGAGGGCGCGGTACCCAAGGACGGCCCCTCCGCCGGCGTGACGGTCTGCACTGCCATTGTCTCCGCCCTCACCGGGGCCACGGTCCGGCGGGACCTGGCCATGACCGGGGAGATCTCCATCCGGGGCCGGGTCCTGGCCATCGGCGGCCTGAAGGAGAAGACCATGGCCGCCCTCCGCCACGGCATCCGCACGGTGGTCATTCCCAAGGACAACGAGCGGGATCTGGAGGAGATCGACCAGACCGTCCGCAAGTCTCTGAACTTCATCACCGCCCAGACTGTGGACACGGTGCTGGACGCGGCGCTGAACCGGAAGGCGGAAATCCTGACGCCTCTGCTGACGGATCTGCCGAAGGATGTGAAAAACAAGTCCCGAAAGCCGGAGATCCGGCAGTGAGGCGGCCATGAATCTCAACAACGTCTCGTTTCTCCGCTCCGCCGCCTCCCCGGAGGGGTTCCCCGCCCGGCGGCTGCCGGAGATCGCCTTCGCCGGCAAGTCCAACGTGGGGAAGTCCTCCGTGATCAACCGCCTCTTGCAGCGGAAGAACTTCGCTCGGGTAGGGCAGACCCCCGGAAAGACCACCCAGGTCAACTACTTCCTTCTGGATGAAAAATGCTACCTGGTGGACCTGCCGGGCTATGGCTTCGCCAAGGTCTCCCAGCGGGAGAAGGACCGGTGGGGAAAGCTGATGGAGGGGTACTTTGCCGCCCAGCGGATCACCCTGGGGGTCCTCATCGTGGACGCCCGGCACCCGCCTACCAACAATGACATCACCATGGCCCGGTGGTTTTTGGAGGCCGGATGCCCCTTCCTGGTGCTGGCCAACAAGCTGGACAAGGTGAAAAAGTCGGAGCTGGCGGAGAATCTGACGATCATCCGCCGGGATCTGGAGCTGCCGGAAACGGTGAAACTGATCCCCTTTTCCGCCGAGAAAGGGGACGGCCGAGAAGAACTGCTCCGGGCCGTTCTGGCTGCCGCAGACTAAAGGCAGCGCCGCCTTTTCAAAAAGGGTTCTATAATAAAAGTTGGGGTCAGATGAAGCACACCTGGCCCCGAATGTAAATTTAGGGTTGAGCATGGAGGAA
>CANQQO010000021.1 GCA_947625965.1 uncultured Oscillospiraceae bacterium | reverse complement strand
GAAAGCGACCAGTTATTTGCTCAGGAATTTATCAGGAAATTGGTGCTTGCATGGGACCCTGATTTTACAAAAGCTACGCCAGATGAAATGAAAAGTATGGAAGAGGCAGAAAAAAGCGGGTTTATCCCGGAAGAAGATATTGACTGGAACGACTTGGGCAAATACGCGCAATAAAAAAGCATTCATGGGATGCAAAGAATATTGAATCTTGACCGCATCCATGCAATAAAGAAATGACACCTTCCCCCACTGTGGAAATCTCCACAACGAAGGAAGGTGTTTTATTATCCGCGCTCGCTTGCCTGTTCTTTTTCCTGTTCTTCGATGTGGTTATGATCCTCCGACTCCGATTCCCGGGAGCGGCGGGCCGCCGCAGTCAAAGCGTGCACCACCCCACCGGGATTTGTCACACCACCCAGGCGCGCTCGGTTTCGTTTCTGCGAAGGAAGCGTTCAAAACCGTCTCCGGGGCCATTTGGGGGGCTCCGGAGACGGTTTTTCAAACGGCGGGTCCCTGGGACCCATTTGGGCGCGGTCGGGACGAGGCTTCCAGAGCAAGCAAAAATCGCTTCGCCGCAGTGCCCCCGGCGTAGCCGGTCAGGCCGCCGTCGGAACCAATGACCCGGTGGCAGGGGATCAAAATCGAGATCGGATTGTGACCGACCGCCCCGCCGATGGACCGGGGCGAACCGCCTGCCCGCCGGGCCAGGTCCCCGTAGGTCGCGGTCCGCCCGTAGGGAATGGCCCGCAGGGCCTCCCAGACCCGAAGCCGGTAGGCCGTCCCATGGGGGGCCAGAGGAGGCGGCTGCCCCGGGTCCTTCCCGGCAAAGTAAAGCGCCAGATATTCCTCCAGGGCCCGGAAGACCGGCGGGTCCCCCGTTTCCGCCGACGCCGTCACCCCGGCCGGGAAATATTTCTGCCCCGGCAGATAGAGCCCCGTGACCGCCTCCCCGTCGCTCACCGCCGTCAGGACCCCCAGGGGAGAGCCGATTTCCCGCAAAAAAACCATTTTCCCGCCTCCTTTTCCCTATTTTACCAAACCCGGCCCCTCCTGACAAGAATTTCTTGCCCGGGGGGCTTGACTTTTTTCAAAAACAGGGTATAGTAATGACAAAAGAGTTAGCACTCTCATCGATAGAGTGCTAAAAACGAAAAAGGAGTGGGTCGAATGAAATTTGACAGCTATACCCAGAAATCCCTGGAGGCGGTCCAGGGCGCGAAGGCCCTCGCGGACAGCGGACGCAATCCGCAGTTGGAACAGATCCATCTTTTGACGGCCCTGCTGGAGCAGGACGGGGGCCTGACGCCCCAGCTTTTGACGAAAATGGGAGTCAGCGTGGAGAGCCTGCTGGCCGCCGCCCGGGCGGAGATGGCTAAACTCCCCGCCGTACAGGGGAGCCGGGAGGCGGACCGGTTTTACATCAGCTCCGCCGCCGATGCCGCCCTCACCAGCGCCGAGGAACAGGCCAAGGCCATGGGCGACGAGTTTGTCTCCGTGGAGCATCTGTTTTTGGGTCTGCTGGACAGAGCCCAGGGGGGCGTGAAAAATCTGTTCCAGACCTACCGGATCACCAAGGAGGCATGCCTCCAGGCCCTCCAGGCCGTCCGGGGCAATCAGCGGGTGACCTCCGACAACCCGGAGGGGACCTACGACGCCCTGGAAAAATACGGCTCCGACCTGGTGAAGAAGGCCCGGGAGCAGAAGCTGGACCCGGTCATTGGGCGGGACGAGGAGATCCGAAACGTGATTCGGATCCTCTCCCGGAAGACCAAGAACAACCCCGTTTTGATCGGCGAGCCCGGCGTGGGCAAGACCGCCATCGCCGAGGGACTGGCTCAGCGGATCGTGAAAAAGGACGTGCCCAAGAGCCTCCAGGACAAGACCATCTTTTCCCTGGACATGGGGGCCCTGATCGCCGGGGCCAAGTACCGGGGGGAGTTTGAGGAACGGCTGAAAGCCGTTTTGAACGAGGTAAAGCAGTCCGAGGGCCGGATCCTGCTCTTCATCGACGAGCTGCACACCATTGTCGGCGCGGGGAAGACCGAGGGGAGCATGGACGCCGGGAACCTGCTAAAGCCCATGCTGGCCCGGGGCGAACTCCACTGTATCGGCGCCACCACCCTGGACGAGTACCGCCAGTACATCGAGAAGGACGCCGCTCTGGAGCGGCGGTTCCAGCCGGTGATGGTGGACGAGCCCACCGTGGAGGACACGGTGGCCATTCTCCGGGGCCTCAAGGAGCGCTACGAGGTGTTCCACGGCGTCAAGATCGCCGACTCCGCCCTTCTCGCCGCCGCGTCGCTGTCCCACCGGTATATCACCGACCGGTTCCTGCCGGACAAGGCCATCGACCTGGTGGACGAAGCCTGCGCCCAGATCCGGACGGAGATGGACTCCATGCCGGCGGAGCTGGACGAGGTGAGCCGGAAGATCATCCAGATGGAGATCGAGGAGGCGGCGCTGAAGAAGGAGGAGGATCCCCTGTCCCAGGGCCGTCTAAAGACGCTGCAAAAGGAGCTGGCGGAGACGAAGGACCGCTTCAACGCCCAGAAGGCCCAGTGGGAGAATGAGAAGCAGGCCATTTCCCGAGTCCAGCAGCTACGGGAGCGCCTGGAGGAGCTGAACCGCCAGATCGAGGAGGCCCAGCGGCAGTACGACCTGGAAAAGGCGGCGGAGCTGAAATATGGCCGTCTGCCCCAGGTCCAGCGGCAGCTCCAGGAGGAGGAGCGCCGCGCCCAGGGCAAGGAGGGGACCCTTCTGCGGGACCGGGTCACGGAGGAGGAGATCGCCAGGATCGTGGAGCGCTGGACGGGGATCCCCGTTTCCCGGCTGGTCCAGGGGGAGCGGGAGAAGCTGCTCCATCTGGACGAGGCCCTGCACCGCCGGGTGGTGGGCCAGGACGAGGCCGTGACGGCGGTGACGGAGGCCATTCAGCGCAGCCGCGCCGGCATCCAGGACCCCAACCGGCCCATCGGCTCCTTCCTGTTCCTGGGTCCCACCGGCGTGGGCAAGACGGAGCTGGCCAAGGCGCTGGCCCAGAATCTGTTTGACGACGAAAACAACCTGGTCCGCATCGATATGTCGGAGTACATGGAGAAATTCTCCGTCTCCCGGCTCATCGGCGCGCCTCCGGGATACGTGGGCTACGAGGAGGGCGGCCAGCTCACCGAGGCGGTCCGCCGGAAGCCCTATAGCGTGGTCCTCTTTGACGAGGTGGAGAAGGCCCATCCCGATGTGTTCAACGTGCTGCTGCAAGTCTTGGACGACGGCCGGGTGACGGATTCCCAGGGCAGGACGGTGGATTTCAAGAACACGATCCTGATCCTGACCTCCAATCTGGGCTCGGAGTACCTTCTGGGCGGCATCCGCCCCGACGGGACCATCGACGAGAACGCCCGGGAACAGGTGGCGTCTCTGCTCCGCCGCTCCTTCCGGCCTGAGTTTTTGAACCGCTTGGACGAGATCGTCTTCTACAAGCCCCTGACCCGTCAGGACGTGACGAAGATCATCGACCTGCAAATGGCCCGCCTGAACAGCCGCTTGGAGGAGCAGCAGATCTCCTGCCGCCTGACGGAGGCGGCCAAGGCGGCCATCGTGGACGCGGCCTACGATCCCCAGTACGGCGCCCGGCCCTTGAAGCGGTATTTGCAGCACACGGTGGAGACCCGCCTCTCCAAGAGAATCTTGGAGGGCGCGGTCCAGCCCGGCCAGGAGATCGTGGTGGACGCGGTCGATGGGGAGCTGACGCTGAATTAACTGAGCCGCCGTAAAACGCCGGAAAAAATCACATCCCCTCGGCTGGAAAGCCGGGGGGATTTTTTGCGCGAATTTTGACTGCGGCGGTCCCATGGACGCGTTATTTTACAAATTATCTACAAAGATGATGCCGGTTTGATGCATTTGGGAGGTATCTTTTTGGCAAGGGCGACAGGAAACGGCCGGCCGCCGAGTCCTTGGTCGTGATCTTATTGTAACAGGAGGCGCAAAGCCTATGAAGATGTTGGGAAAGGGGATTTTGGTCCTGCTGGCGGCGGCGCTGGGGGTCGGCCTCTATATGACCCTGGAGCGGGACCCCAAGGGGACCACGGTATCCTTTGGAAAAGAGACGACTGCCCGGGAAGAGACCGTGGGGAGTGCGGATAAGGAGACGACCGTTCCCGAGGGAGTGCCCCATTTTACCGGCCTCAACGACATGGAGGTTGCGGTGAACGGGTCCCCGGACTATGGCCAGGGGGTCCGCGCCCTGGACGCGGAGGGGAACGACATTCCCTTCACCTGGGACGACAGCGGGGTCGATCTATCGGTTCAAGGGACCTATCAGGTGGTCTACACCGCCGGGGACCTCACGGAGATCCGGGAGGTGGCGGTGGATCACACCCAGGAGGAGACGGAGAGCGTCGTCGCCTGGCTGGCGGGGGAGTGTGGGGACGATCCGCTGTCCATCAAGTGCTACATCCGGGACAATATCAACTACAGCTCCAACTACGGCGCCGGAGATCCGGTCTGGTATGGCATCAGCCACGGCATTGGCAACTGCTATGTCCACGCCCGGGTGCTCCAGGAGGTTCTGGAATACAAGGGCTACGAGGTACAGCTTATTTGGGTGAAGGACAAAAGCCACTACTGGGTTCTGGTGAACATGGGGGACTGCTGGCGGCATCTGGACGCCACCCCCGGTGCGGCCCACGGCTGGACAGAGCTGATGACGGACGAAGAACGCGCCGCCAGTCTCGACGGGCGGGACTGGGACCACGACAACTGGCCCGCAGCCAGTGGCCGCTGACAATGCGCACGGGGGCCCTCTGGGGTCGTTACCCGATTCTTTTTGCCCGGTATCGGCGGCGTGCCGCCGCAATCAAAGCGTGCGCGGGCCTGGCAGTATTCGTTACACCTCCCGGGCTCGCTCGGTATCGTTCTTGCGGGCGCGATAGCTGGTGGGTATCGTTACCCTTGCCACCAGCCTGGTATCGGGGGCGCTCTGAGGGGTTTGTCGGGGGCCTGTACCTTTTTATTTCGGTGCAATTATATTTGTAAGTGCTCCCCCGGCCCCTTCCGGGGGAGGTACTTTCTTGCCCCGAGCAAGAAAGTACCCAAAGAAGTCGGCCCAAGGGGCTCCGCCCCTTGGAGAACCCCGCCGGAAGTCCAACCCTTCCGCGCTGATTGCCGGCCCGGGGCATCCCCAGAAGAAGTGCGGTGGTCATTGACGGCCTTCTCTCGCATTGGGCCGACCCTGGTGCAGCGTCTACCGTGGCTCTGCAAATCCTTCGGTGCAGCGTTCCAATCGGTGCGTTGCGCTGATTGAAAGTTGTCGCTAATGGGCGGTTCTAAATCGGTGCGTGGGAGGATTAGCGGGTTTGTACAGCTATTGCGGTGCGACCCCCGTCCGGGCCTGGTGGACCGAGGGACGGAACACTGTCCGGGGCCCCTTTCGGGGCCCCGGAGACGTTTTTTGTGGTCGCATACCCCGGCATACCCATCCGGGCACGCTTGGGAGCTTTTACGGGGTGCGAGGTTCTTTCGCAGGCCCTCTATTCAAAATGGCTTGCCCACTCCACCGCAGGAACGGTACCGGGCAAAAGGGTTGCCTACTCCTCCGCAAGAACGAAACCAGGCTGGTGGCAAGGGTAACGACACCCACCAGCTATCGCGCCCGCAGTAACGATACCGGGCACAGGGGGGGTCGGTAACGATCTCCGCCAGCCCCGTGCGCATTGTCCGCGGCCACTGGCCGCTAGAAGCGGCGGGTGCCTTTGCGGTCGAAGAAGATTAGGACCGTGATGTCAATGGCGAGACAACTGACGGCAACCAGAATCAGCTCCCAGAAAATGAGCCGCAGCGCGTACCAGAGCATATCCATGGACTCCATGCCCCGAAAACGGGTGCATAAAACGGCCATAACGATCGTCAGGACCAGCCCCAGGATCGCCCATACCGCGCCGGCGACGCGCTGGGTGAATTGCCATGCCTCCACGCTGCTCATGCCCCAGTAAAACCGATAGCCAAGGGAATGGTTGGCCTCTTTGGGCGCGGCCAGGAAATACAGCAGGCCCATCCCCAGCAGCACCACCGGCCCGACCATCACCGCGATCCGGGCCAGAAGTTCCACGCGGCCCAGGATCGTGTCCAGCTCCGGCAGCAGGGCCTCCAAATCAAAATTGTCCAGTATATCCTTCAAAAAATCCATACGCTATCCTCCGCGGGCACCCCGCCGGGTCACTTTTCCTCCAAAAACTTGTTGATCTCGTGAATAAAGCTGTTCACATCCTGGAACCGGCGGTAGACCGACGCAAACCGAATGTACGCCACCTCGTCCAGGGGCTTCAGACGGGCCAGGACCATCTGACCGATGTGATCCGTCGTGACCTCCCGGTCCAGAGTGTTTTGGATCGTCTGCTCGATCTCCGTGGTGATCCGGTCCAGATCGGCGACCTCCACCTTCCGCTTGTCAAAGGCGCGGATCATGGAGTTCAGGATCTTGTTCCGGTCAAAGTTCTGGCGCGAGCCGTTCCGCTTCACCACAATCACCGGCAGACTCTCCACGACCTCATAGGTCGTGAACCGCCGCTGACAGGACAGACACTCCCGCCGCCGGCGAATGCTTACCCCGTCCTCCGAGTGACGGGAATCCACGACCTTGCTCTCCTGGTCGCCGCAAAATGGACATTTCATGGGAAATCAGCTCCCTCCGCACTGTTTATTTTCCCATTATAGCAGGTTTTTGCTCCACTGTCCAGCCCCTTTTTGCTGAAAAACAGGATTTTCACCCCGAAACCCGGAAGAATGGGCCTCCGGCCGGGCGGCAAAGGTTCCCGAGTTTCCCTTGTATTTTTTCTCAAATGGTGTATAATGAAGAAAATCGACCAAGGAGCTGCCCATATGCGTAAAAAATGGTACCGTACCCTCCTGATCCTCTGGGGGGCGATGTTTATTCTCTGCGCCGGATTGGGTTTTATTCCCCGGCCCAAGGCCGCCGGACTGCTTACCTGCCTGGCGCTGCTGTTTTTTGTCCCCGGGGCGGCGCTGTGCGCCCTGGCGTACCGGGAGAGAGACCCCGGACCCCTCCGGCTGATCAGAGCCCTGGCCGCCGGGTCCCTGGGGGGCACCCTGGTGGCGCTGGTCCTCAATTTTCTCACCGCCCGGATGCCGGAGATCGTGGGCCAGGTGCTGTACGGGGTGCTGATCCTGGTGTCCAGCCCCATGGTCTGCGGGCAGATCTGGGTCCTCAGTCTGTTCTGCTGGGCGTGTCTGCTGCTGGGGAGCCATTCCCTTCTCCGGCGGCTGGGTCAAAAGTGACCTCCACCCGGTACTCCGGAAGGGCCGCCGCCAGACGGCGCTGAATGTCCCCCTCCAGCTTGGCCAGTCCGTCGGGCACAGACACGTCAAAGCGCAGCGTCTCCCCGTGGAGCCGCAGATCGTGCAGGGTCAGGCGGGGATCCTCCCGCTCCAGGGCCTCCCGGACCCGGACCTTCAGGGCCTCAAGGGCCGGATCGTCCCGGATCACCGGGTCGTAGTGGATCACCAGATGGACCCCCAGCTCCTCGAAGCAGCGGTGCTCCAGGCCGTCGATGATCTCGTGGCAGGCCAGAGGGTCCTCCCGGCGGTCCATCTCCACATGGAGGCTGGCAAAGCGGCGGCCGGGGCCGTAGTCGTGGACCAGGAGATCGTGGCAGCCCAAAACCAGGGGCTCCGCGCCCATCAGGTCCATGATCTGCCGCCGGAGGGCGGGGCTGGCCCCCTCCCCCAGGAGGGGGTTGATGGTGGTCCGGGCCATGGCGACGCCGTTCCAGAGGACGTAGCCCGCCGCCGCAAGACCGGCGGCGCCGTCGATCTTCCAGCCGGTGAAGCGCTCCACCAGGCCCGCCAGAAGGACGGCGGCGGTGGCGACGGCGTCGGAGCGGCTGTCGGCAGCGGCGGTTTCCAGGGTGGGGGAGGAAATGCGGCCGCCCCAGCGCCGGTAGCACCGGGCCATGTACAGCTTGACCAGGACGGCCCCGGCCAGAACCGCCCCGGCGGTCAGGTCAAAGGCCACCTCCTGGGGCCGCAGGAGCTTTTCCAAGGAGGTCCGGGCCAGCTCGAAGCCGATGACCACCATCATGGCCGCCACGGCCAGGCCCGCCAGGTACTCATACCGGGCGTGGCCGTAGGGATGGTCCTGGTCGGCGGGCTTTTCGGCCAGACGGAAGCCCAGGAGGGTGACGGCGCCGCTGGCGGCGTCGGAGAAATTGTTGAGGGCGTCGGCGGTGACGGCGATGGACCCGGACAGGATCCCCACCGCCAGCTTTGCGGCGGTGAGCAGCAGATTGCACACGATGCCGAACACTCCGGCGAAGGCCCCCACGGCCCCCCGCTCCATGCTGGGGCAGAACAGGCGCAGAAGGATGTCGGACATATGGACTCCTTTCCCCAAAAGTCCGCGTTTCGCGGACAAAAAAGCGGCAAATCGGGACTCTACCGCCGGGAGAGTCCCGGGTTCTACTCTCCAAATGGTAGAATCCCCGGATTCTACCAAAAAAAGGGTGACTTTTTGAACTCCAATATAGTATTCTTAGGTCAGGGAAGCCTTGAAGCCCATCGTCTTCGGCTGTGGGCGGAGCTTTTCCGCCGGCAGCGCCGAATGAAAAGGGGGAAATACCTCCCTTTCCATTCCTTTTCCGGCGAAAGAGCCCACGACCAACAGCGCTTGCCGATCGATTCGGAGCTTCCTTGAGATCAGCCCCCGGTTTTCCGGCGCATACATTAAATTATAACATATTATATGCGGCGGCGGCGGGGATGTAAAGTATTTTTTGGAGGTGGAGGCATTATGACGGCCTATGAGATCTTGACCGATTCCAGTTGCGACCTGCCGGAGGAGATGTACCGGGAGCTGAAGCTGAGATTCGTGCCCCTGACGGTCCGGTTCCGGGGTCAGGAATTTGACGATTACAACAACGACGGCCTGCAAACCTTCTTCTCGGCCCTCCGGGCGGGGGAGGCGGCCAGCACGGCGGCGGTGAATCCCCAGCGGTGGGAGGCGGCCATGGAGCCCATCCTGGCCGAGGGCAGGGACCTGCTGGTCCTGGCCTTTTCCTCGGGGTTGAGCACCACCTATCAGGCGGCGGTGCTGGCCCGGGAGGAGCTGCTGCAAAAGTATCCGGGCCGGTGTATCCGGGCGGTGGACAGCCTCTGCGCCTCCCTGGGCCAGGGCCTGCTGGCCTGGTACGCCTGCCGGAAGCGGGACGAGGGGCTGACCCTGGACGCCCTGGCGGACTGGTGCGAGGAGGAGAAGTTCCACCTGTGCCACTGGTTCACCGTAGACGATCTGATGTATCTCAAGCGGGGAGGCCGGGTCAGCGCGGCCACGGCGCTCCTGGGCACCATGCTGCAGATCAAGCCGGTCCTCCACGTGGACGACGAGGGCCACTTGATCAATATGTCCAAGGCCCGGGGCCGGAGGGCCTCCATCCAAGCCCTGGTGGCCAAGGCGCAGGAGCTGGCCATCCCCGGCCGGAACGAGACGATGTTCATCTGCCACGGCGACTGCCGGGAGGACGCGGAGTACCTCTCCAGCCTGGTGAAGGAGAAGCTGGGGGTCAAGACGGTCCTCATCAATTACGTGGGGGCGGTGATCGGCTCCCACTCCGGCCCCGGCACCTTGGCCCTGTTTTTCATCGGAAAGCACCGGTAGAGCCCGGCCGTTCCGCCGCAAAATTCCCCCGCCGGCCGGCCTCGCGCCCCCATCCGGCGGGGGATGCTTTTAGGATGTGTGCGCCGCGAGCGGACAAATCGAAAAAAGTGTGTTTTCGCCCTCTGTATATTTCACAACAACCGGAAAAACGGCCGGATTCTATTTGGTGAAATAGTGGTTTTTTCAAAAATTCTTAATAAAAGCCTTGAAAATCAGAAATCAGATGTGGTAGAATATCTGCACATCAAAGCCGTATGTCTTTCGGCGGATGTATTTTTGAAGCTATGTAACGGGCCCGCTGCCCGCAAGCATAGGAAAAAATAAGGAGGTAATCAAATGAAAAAGACATTCGCACTGCTTCTGGCTGTTGTGATGGTCCTGAGCGTTCTGGCGGGCTGCGGTCCTCAAGGCAACACTGAGACCACCAGCGGCACCCAGGGCACCCAGGCTCCCACTCCCAGCGGCACCGAGGGCACCGAGGGCACTACTGAGCCCACCCTTGGCACACTGACGGGCGAGGCCGGACACTACACTTACTACGACTACACCGCGACCCTGTCCGCCTCTTGGAACCCCCACACCTACCAGACCACCGACCAGGCCTATCCCCTGGACTACACGTCGTCTGGCCTCTACTCCTTCATCTTCAATGACGCCAATCACCCCATTGAAGGGAAGGACCCCTTCACCGGCTACGTCATCGTTCCCGAGATGGCCGCCGAGATGGCCGTTGACGTGACCGAGCAGGTCCGGGCCGAGCATCCCGAGTTTGGCATTCCTGAGGGCGAAACCGAGGGTTATGCGTACTCCGTCAAGCTGCGGGAGGACCTGACCTTCGACGACGGCACCCCCATCACCGCCCAGACCTTCGTCGAGGGCATGAAGCGGCTGCTGGATCCCCGGTTCCAGAACTATCGGGCCGCCGACGTTTATGACTCCTCCAACACCGCCCCCATCGTCGGCTCCGAGGATTACTTCAAGCAGGGCCATCAGTACTATGAAGACAACGGCTCTTTGAAGATCCCCATGGACGCCTTAGCCCCCGGCGAGGACGGCCAGTACGTCGTGACCGACGCCGTGACCGGCGCCAACGCCATGTACCAGGGCTGCAAGGTCTACATTGCTGTTGACGTGCCGATTACCTGGACCGGCGGCGAAGATACCCTGGCGGACTACGTCGAAGCCTATGGCGACGCCTACTTCGGCATGGACAACTGGGACACCCTGCTTGGCTTGGCCGACGAGGATGGCGTGGTTCCCTGCACCGAGGAGAATCTGGCGCTGCTGTCCTCCGTCACCACCACCAACCCCAACTGGGGCGAGACCGACGCCGATCTGTTCAACTACCTGCTCATCGACTACACCTACCCCGACGGTGTGGACTATGACGCCACCGTCGGCTACTACGCCGCCAGCGATTACGAGCTGGTCAGCGTCTTCACCAAGTACGTTGTTGGCTTCGATGTCTACTACGGCGGCCTGCAGGACACCCTGGTCCTGGTCGATCCTGCCAAGTATGACGCCTGCCTGGTGGAGTCCACCGGCGCCGACGGCAACACCATTTACTCCAGCACCTACAATACCAATGTTGACACCGCCGTTTCCTACGGCCCCTACAAGGTGGACGGCTACCAGACCGATAAGTCCATCCACTTCACCAAGAACGAGAATTGGTACGGCTGGAAGGACGGCAACCACACCTATGTGGACCCCGAAGACGGCCAGACCTATGATATGTACCAGACCACCGATATCGACTGCCAGGTCGTTACCGAGGCCGCTACCCGGCTGAATATGTTCCTGGCCGGCCAGCTCTCCGCCTATGGCCTGACTTCCGACGACTTCGAGCAGTACCGGAACTCCGAGTACACCTATGCGTCTCCCGGCTCCACGATCTTCTTCTTCATCCTGAACGGCTATCTGGATACCCTCCAGGAGCGTGAGGCTGCCGCCGACTTTGACCAGACCACGACCGATCTGGAGACCATGACCCTCAAGAACTTCCGGAAGGCCTTCGCCGTCTCCTTCGATAAGAACCTGTTCATCGCCACCACCAGCCCCTCCTACACTCCCGGCTTCGGCATCCTGGGCGATACTTACATCTACGATCCTGACACCAGCGCTTTCTACCGCGACACCGACGCCGCCAAGCAGGTGCTGTGCGACTTCTACAGCGTGGATCCGGCCGATTACGCCTCTCTGGACGAGGCTGTGGATTCCATCACCGGTTACGATCCCGTGGCCGCCAAGGAGCTCTACGCCCAGGCCTTCCAGGATGCTCTGGACGCCGGCTACATCACCGATAACGACGGCGACGGCGTCTCCGACCAGACCGTTACGCTGACCTATTCCATCTCCACGTCTACCGACATCCAGACCAAGCGGATCAACTACCTGAACGAGAAGCTCAAGGAGATCACCGAGGGCACTCCCTTCGATGGCAAGATCGTGATCGTTGAGTCCGCTCCCTGCGGTGACGAATGGTCCAACAACATTCGCAATGGCGTCCATGACGTCGTGCTCGGCGGTTGGAACGGCTCTCTGCTGAATCCGTTCAGCCTGATGACTGCCTATGTCAACCCGGACAATGCTTATGACGCCAACTGGTTCAAGCCCGATAATTACCCTGTGACCATCAACATTGATGGCGAGGACGTCACCATGAGCCTGTCCAAGTGGGTCGCCGCGATCAACGGCGGTGTGGAAGACGACAACGGCGTCATCAGGAGCTATGGCAATGACGATCTGGATACCCGTGTGTACATCCTGGCCCAGATCGAGGGCGCCATTCTCCAGACCTACGACTACATCCCCATGATCAACGACGGCTCCTACGCTATGCTCTCTCAGAAGCATTACTACGTGACCGACGAGTACAACCCCGTCCTGGCCCGCGGCGGCATCACCTACATGAAGTACAACTACGACGACGCTGAGTGGGTCGACTACATTGCCTCTCAGGGCGGTGTGCTGCAGTACTAATGCCTTTCCCAAAGCAGATTCCCCAGGTAGCAAGACCTGATAATCTGTGAGTCCCTATTGCGGCCGTAGCAGGGGCTACCCTGCTACGGCCCTGTTTTTACATTCACTTGTCCATGCTATATGGAACGATGTATGGAGCAGTCCTTGCCCCCCTGGCGTGCCGCGCCGGCAAGGACCGCTCCGTACATACCCAATTTCCCGCAAAATAACGATAAGAAAGGGAGGGTGAGTCAATTCATGCTGAAATACACGCTTCAAAGAGTCCTGTATATGATAATGGTGTTTTTCATCATTACGCTGATGTGCTTTGTCCTGATTCGGATGCTTCCCCAGCCCATCCTGCCTCCGAACGATCCTCACACGGAGGTCCTGGAGATGCGCCGGGAGGCCCTGGGCTATAACGAGCCATATCTGGTCCAGTTTGCCCGCTTCCTGGAGGGCGTCTTCACCAAGTTCGACTGGGGCTATTCCGAGAAGCTCTACTTTGGCCGGGGGGTGTGGTCCGTCTTCCTGGAGAAGCTCCCCGCCACGATCATCGTCAATCTTTACTCCATTCTGTGGACCATTCCCGTTGGAATTGCCTTGGGCGTGCTGGCGGCGCTGAAAAAGAACACCTGGGTGGACTACTTCATTTCCACCATTACCATGGTGGTCATTTCAGTACCAAGCTTTGTGTACGCCTTCCTCATACAGTACATCTTCTGCTTTAAGCTGCGGTGGTTCCCCTTCCTGATGAAATCCGGCACGGATTGGTTTAGCTGGGATATGTTCGTCTCCATGATCCCCGCTGTGCTGAGCCTCTCCTTCGGCGTCATTGCCGGATTTACGCGGACCACCCGTGCCGAGCTGACGGAGGTTTTGACCAGCGAGTTCATGCTCCTGGCCCGGACCAAGGGCCTGACCAAGGCCCAGGCCACCGTCCGCCACGCCCTGCGGAACTGCTTCGTGGTGGTGGTCCCCGGGATCTTCGGTGAATTCATCGGCATTCTGGGCGGCTCCCTGATCATTGAGGGCATTTTCGCCATTCCCGGCGTGGGTGGCCTGACCTTGAACGCCATCAACGGTCTGGACTACAATATTTTCATGCTGTCCACCGTGTTCTACACCGCCATCGGCTTGGCGGCAGGCCTAGTGGTCGATATCAGCTACGGCTTTATCGATCCGCGGATCAGAGTGGGGTCGAAAAAATGAGCAACGAACAATACGAGCGCATCCCCGCGGAAAAATTCGCGTTTGTCCAGGAGGACAAGAAGCTGCGGGACAAAGCCCTGGAGACCAAGGCACGGGGCTTCTTCGCAGACGCCATGCTCCGGTTTAGCAAGAACAAATCCTCCGTGATCGCGGCATACATTCTGCTGTTTTTGATCCTGTTTTCCATTGTCTCCCCCATCCTTTCCCCGTATAACGTGCGGGATACCGACCGCCGGTACATCAACTTCCCGGAATTTGTCCCTGCCATCGCGGATATGAAGCTGGGCTTCCTGGACGGCGCCCGGACCATGGACAGCCAGAGCGACAACGCCATGCTGTTCTGGCGGGGCATCGCCGAGGAGACCGGCCGGGACCCGGTGATCGATACCCTTGACACCCATGAGACCGTGGTCAAGCGCCGTGGCAAGGAGATCACCACCTATTCCTACGACATCGAAGTGAATATGTACTACTCCATCGGTGTGGTGTACAAGACCTTCAGCTACGCCGAGTACCAGGCCCTTCAGGATTGGCAGAACGAGACCGGCATCCAGGCGATCCGGCCCTACGTCAACCCGGAGGATATCAGCGGCATCAAGGACAACGCCAACATCTGGTACAAGGTGGACAGCAAGGGCGTTGCCGAGCTGGACGAGAACGGCAACTTCATCCCCGCCTACGCCACCGACCCGACCAAGGCCGGCGCGGAGTATAACTCCATCCGCATCCCCGGCGATGACGGCAGCTTGGTCTACTCCACCGCCAAGTCCGGCTCCGTCCAGTGCCGGATCGACTACTACAACTATTATCAGTACCTCAACGGTCGGGAGCCCACCTTCGTGTTCGGCACCAACGTCATGGGCATGGACCTGTTCTGCGGCATCGGTATCGGCGCCCGGTTCTCCCTGCTCTTCGCCGTTCTGGTCTCCGCCATCAACCTGACCATCGGCGCGTTCTACGGCGCCGCTCAGGGCTACTACGGCGGCATGGTGGATATGACCCTGGACCGGATCTCCGACATCCTCTCCGGCGTACCCTTCGTGGTGGTCACGACGCTGTTCCAGCTGCACCTGGCCCAAAAGGTGGGCGTTGTAGGATCCTTCCTATTCGCCTTCGTGCTGACAGGCTGGATCGGCATGGCGGCCCTGACCCGGCGGCAGTTCTACCGGTTCAAGGGTCAGGAATTTATCCTGGCGGCCCGTACTCTGGGCGCCTCTGATGGGCGGCTGATGTTCAAGCACATCTTCCCCAACGCCATCGGCTCCATCATCACCAGCTGCGCCCTGGTCATCCCCGGCGTCATCAGCTCCGAGACATCCATGACCTACCTGGGCATCGTGGATCTGAGCGACTTCGCCGGCACCACCATCGGCACCCTGCTGAGCCAGGGCAACGGCGCAGCAACCACCGCCCCCCATGCCATGCTGTGGCCCAGCCTGTTCCTGGGTCTGCTGATGATCTCCTTCAACCTCTTCGGCAACGGCCTGCGGGACGCCTTTAACCCGACTACGAGAGGAGTGGACGACTGATGGAAACCAAACTGCAAGTAAAGAACCTGCGGATCTCCTTCCGCACCAGCAACGGTAAGGTCCAGGCCGTCCGCGACGTGAATTTCGACTTGGCCAAGGGCGAGACCCTGGCCATCGTGGGCGAGTCCGGCTCCGGTAAATCCGTCACCAGCCGCGCCATTCTGGGCATCCTGGCGGGCAACGCCATCGTGGAGTCCGGCGAGATCATCTACGACGGCAAGGACCTGCTGAAAATCTCCGAGGAGGATTTCCACAAGATCCGTGGCGACAAGATCGCCATGATCTTCCAGGACCCCATGTCCAGCCTGAACCCCATCGTGAAGATCGGCAAGCAGCTCACCGAGGCCATGCTCCTAAAGGGTAAGGCCCGCCAGCGGGAGAGCCGGAAGACCTTCAACGAGTATCTCAAGCAGCTCAATCTGGCCATGGTGGAGTCCGTCGCCAAGGGCGACAGCGCCAAAGCCGCGAAGCTCACCCAGAGTTGCAGAGACTTCGATAAATTTGAGTTCAAGCACACGGAGCTGGAGGCCGCCTACAACACTGCCCACGAAGCGGCGGTGGAGGCCCTGGAGGATCTGGAGGACATCACCTTCCAGATGGAGAAGAACGCCGTCAAGGACGTTGCCAGCGTCATCCAGGACATCGCCAAGCGGTCCAAAGCCTCCGTCCACGAGTACGTGGTCAAGGAGAAGGGGGACCGGATCAAATCTCTGGCGACCTCCCTGCCCATCCAGTACCGCCGGGCAAAGCGGAAGGGCGATTACTCCGAAGTCCTGCCCACCATGTACGAGATTCGGGACATTTTAAAGGAGGCCCTGGCCAAGGAGGCGCCCAACTTCTTCCGGATGGGTTATTACCTGACCTTCTCCGGCAAGCCCCTGCCCAATATGCCCATTCACGAGCTCAATGAGTATCTTTTGGAGTACCTGAACAAGGAATTCATGCTGGAGTTCATCCGCAACGCCGAGCAGGCCCTTCAGCACTCCGCCGGGAAGGCCTACGCCAGCATGGAGCAGACCATTCCTGTCCTGAAGGCCGCCCTCCCCGTCTTCGCCAAGGAGAAGCTGGACCGCGGCGAGTGCCAGACGGTCTGCAAGAAACTCACGAATCAGGTCAAGACCTGCATCGATCCCCTGGCCATCGTGAAGGACAGCCTGACCTATACCTTCGGCTCCAGCTTGAAGTCCGAGATCGACACCTACTTTGCCGCCATTCCCAAGAACGCCAAGGCCATGCGGGTCTACCAGCGGGATAAGCGGAAGCACGACCGGCTGGTCGCTCGGGGAAAGAACCCGGATTGGGAGGTGGCCGCCGCCGCCGTCACCGACATGGAGCTGGTGAAGAGCAACATCGCCCACCTCATCAACCGCCTCATTGACCACTATGAGTCCGCCCTGGCGAAGAAGGACGCCCGGGACTATGAGGCCGAGACTGTGGACGCCATCGACTACCTGAAAACCAACGCCTCCGGCGTGGTCGCCAAGGTCACCCGGCGCATCGCCAAGGACCGGGCCATCAAGCTGATGAACGAGGTCGGCATCACCGAACCCCACCGCCGGTACAATCAGTACCCCTTCGAGTTCTCCGGCGGTATGCGCCAGCGGATCGTCATCGCCATCGCCCTGGCCGCTAACCCGGACATCCTGATCTGCGACGAGCCCACCACCGCTCTGGACGTGACCATTCAGTCCCAGATCCTGGAGCTCATCAACAAGCTGAAGCAGGAGCGGCAGCTCTCCGTCATTTTCATCACCCATGACCTGGGCGTCGTGGCCAACATGGCCGACCGGGTGGCGGTGATGTACGCCGGCAAGATCGTGGAATACGGCACCGCCGAGGACGTGTTCTATCACTCCGCCCATCCCTATACCTGGGCGCTGCTGTCCTCCATGCCGGACCTGGACACCAACGAGAAGCTGGAGGCCATTCCCGGCACCCCGCCCAACATGATCTACCCGCCCGTGGGCGACGCTTTCGCCCCCCGGAACAAGTACGCAATGCAGATCGACTTCGAGCGTCAGCCGCCCATGTTCCAGATCAGCGACACCCACTTTGCCGCCACTTGGCTCCTCCATCCCGACGCGCCCAAGGTGGACCCGCCCAAGGCCGTGGTGGATCGGATCAACAGAATGAAAAACAGAAGGGGGTCCAACGATGGAAAATAACCAGGAAGTCTTGCTGAAGGTGGATCACCTCTGCCAGTATTTCAAGATGGGCCCGAACGCGGTCACCAAGGCGGTGGACGACGTCAGCTTTGAGATCAAGAAGGGCGAGGTTTTCGGCCTGGTGGGCGAGTCCGGCTGCGGAAAGACCACCACGGGCCGCTCCATCATCAAGCTCTATGACATCACCTCCGGCAGCGTGTACTTCAAGGGCGTCCGCATTGCCGCCGGCACCCAGTCCTATAAGGACGCCATCAAGAAGGCCCAGACCGAATACAAGGAGAAGATCTCCAAGGCCGCCAATCCCGAGGAGGCCGCCAAGCTGAAGAAGGAGCTGGACGCCTTTGTCGCCCAGCAGCGGGCGGAGATCAAGTCGGCCCAGTACGACCAGAAGAACTGCGATAAGGAATACTCCGCAAAGCTCGTCAAGCAGGTGGAGGAGAAGTACGCCCCTCTGCTGGCCGCCGCCACCGGCGCCGAGAAGGAAAAGCTGGCCAAGGAGTATAAAAACGAGCTCCGCAAGGCCAAAAATACCCGCCTGGTCACCCAGATCCAGATGATCTTCCAGGACCCCATCGCCTCTCTGGACCCCCGTATGACCGTCCGCGAGATCATTTCCGAGGGCCTGGTCATCCAGGGCGAGCGGGACAAGAAGGTCATTGACGAGAAGGTCTACGAGATGCTGGAGCTGGTGGGTCTGGTCCGGGAGCACGCCAGCCGCTATCCCCACGAGTTCTCCGGAGGTCAGCGGCAGCGGATCGGCGTGGCCCGTTCCATTATCATGAATCCGGAGCTGATCATTGCCGACGAGCCCGTGTCCGCCCTGGACGTGTCGGTCCAGGCCCAGGTCATCAACCTGCTCAACGAGCTGCGGGACAAATTCGGCCTGACGCTTCTCTTCATCGCCCATGACCTGTCCGTGGTCAAGTACTTCTCCGACCGAATCGGCGTCATGTACTATGGCAAGATGGTGGAGCTGGCGGATTCCGATGAGCTGTTCCTGAACCCCATGCACCCCTACACCCGGAGCCTCCTTTCCGCCATTCCCCTGCCGGACCCCATCTATGAGAAGACCCGGAAGCGGATCGTCTACAATCCCCTGGCGGAGCACGACTACTCCGTGGACCCGCCCACCTTCCGGGAGCTGAAGCCCGGTCACTTCGTCCAGTGCAACGAGGCGGAGTACCAGCGCTACATGGAGCAGCTTAAGTGAAAAAGCTGGACCGAAAGGCGTTCCTGAAGGACCTGCTCATCGGTGCGGTCCTGGCGGCGCTGGTGTTTGGCCTGGGCCTGTACCGGGGCTACCTCCTAACGCGGTGCATTTGCGACGGGTTTTTCGTCGCGGCGGTGTTTCAGATTGGAGTGGGCTGCATTGTCCTGGCCCGGAACAAGGGTTCCTTTGACGCCGTTGGCTTCGGTATGAGATCGGTCCTCCAGACCCATTTCCCCATCTTTGTCCAGGGGGAAAAGGAAGACCTGATGGCCTACCGGGAGCGCAAAGCCCAGTCCCGCAAACCCGCCACCCCTCTGCTCCTCTCCGGCGTGCTGTATTTGGCGCTGTCGCTGCTGGCTCTGTGGCTCTATTACGCGATATAAAGTTTGAAACAGGCATAGCCGAGGCGGTCAAGAAACGAAAGTTTTTTGACCGCCTTCCAAATGGGACCCGCTTCGCTGGGCTCCCATTTGGAGGGGATCGCGGGCTGACCCGCGCACTCGCCGGGGATTTTTTCCCCGGCTCACACGACTGATGCCTGGAAGGTTTTTGCCAGGTAACGCGCCCTGGCAAAAAAGGATCAAAATCCATATGCCGTCTGCGGACGGTAAATTCGGAAAGGCGATTTGACAAGCTGAGGCATAGCCCCTCGGCTATGCCTGTTAGCTTGCCCAAAAAGCCTTGGCTGTGCATTGTTCCGTACAGATGATAATAAAATTTGGGGTCAAAAAAACTGACCCCAAATTTTTTATAAAACCACTTTCTTGAAAAGAGCGGCCGCCCCTTTTGATCGGGGTTCTCCAATCGCCCCTACTGCTCCGCCCGCTTGGTTTCCTCAACGGGAATCGCGACCCGGTGCTTGTGAATCACCGTGATGGCGATCACCGCGCAGCCAATGGCAATGTAGCCCTTGTGCCCCAGGAGGAGCAGCGGCACACTGATCAGGGCAAAGAGGCCAAAGGTCACAATGCTCCGTTTGCTGTGGGGATTCAGCTTCACCACCGTGGAGAAGAGAATGTAGAGCGCCGCGAGAATGTACACCACATTGCTCACCGGCAGCAGCGCCAGCAGCACTCCAAAGGAGGTGGCGATGCACTTGCCGCCCCGCATATGGTTCAGCGGCCCCATAGCATGGCCCAAAACCGGGGCCGCCATGACGGCGGAAAACCAGAGACTATCCGTTCCCAGCCGCCGCAGGGCGATGCAAACCGGCAGAAAGCCCTTCGCCATGTCCAGAAACAGGCACAGCAGCCCCATCTCCACCCCGCAGGATAGAAAGACATTGGCCGCTCCGGGGTTCTGGTCCGGATGCTCGGCACAGATATCCTTATTCATCAACTGCTTGGGCAGCAGGTAGCTGAACATCACGCTCCCCAGAAAGAAGCCCCCGGCTGCCAGGGCAGCCCACAGTGTGTACGCCCGATCCATACGCCATAACCTTCTTTACAATTTCATCCGCCGCGTCGGCGGGGATCCAGCGGCGCTGGGCCGCCAGCATGGCCTCCGACCGCGTTTTGTTTTCCGCCAAGTCCCAGGCCAGCGCCGCGGCCTCGGCCTCGCTCTTTGCCCAGACCGACATCCCCCGCCGGGAGAAGAACTCCGCGTTGCAGGTCTCACAGCCGGGAATGGCCTTGAAGTGGACGATGGGCACCCCAGCCACCGCCGCCTCCGTGGTGGACAGGCCCCCGGGCTTGGTGATCAGGGCGTCCGCCGCGTTCATGTACAGATCCACCTGCTCCGTAAAGCCCAGGGCCTGAATGGAGCCGTCGGAGCCAAACCGCTCCTGGATCCGGCGGCGGAGCTTTTCGTTCCGGCCCGCCAGAACGTAGACCCGTCCGCCCTCCCGGGACAGGTGGCCGCACAGACCCAGCATCCCCTCGCAGCCCACGCCGCCGGTCATGACCAGCAGGTTCTTCTCATCCGCCGGCAGGCCCAGGAGGCGGCGGGCCTCCGCCTTTTCCACGCGGTGGCGGAACCGGGCGCTGACGGGGATCCCAGTCTCATAGATCCGGTCCTGGGGGATGTGGGCGCTGACCAGATCCGAGGTGATGCCGCACTTGGCCACGAAATAGCCCGTCAGCACCGTCTCCGAGAAGAAGGGGATGCTGGTGTAGTCCGTCATCACCCCGAAGCTGGGGAAATCGGGATCGAACCGCCGGTGGACGGCGGTCATGGCCTCCATGCCGTACAGGTGGGTGGAAATCACCGCGTCGAAGCCGCCGGCGCGGATGTAGTCGTAGAGCCGGGCGGCGTAGGTGGCGTTGGCGTAGTACACCGGCGAGGGAGCGCCGGTGGCGCTGTAAAACCGCCCCACCTGGTACAGCGCGCCGAAAGCGGCGGGGGTCTTCTTGATCATGCCGTTGTAAAAGCCGGCCACGAAGCGCCGGGCCCGCTCGGACTTGAAAGCCACCGGGTCCGCCAGCTCCCAGTCGCCGCCCCGGGCGGAGATGGCCTCCGCGATGGCCTTGGCGGCGCTGTTGTGTCCCTCTCCAGTGTGGCAGCTCAGAATGAGGATCTTCATAAGGACCTCTCAGACAATCTCTAATAATACTATATACTATCATAATTTCATAGAAATGTCAATAAGTCCCCCGCTCCCCATTGCCATCTGGGAGAAAATATGGCAATATTGTGAATTTTGTTAAATTTTTTGGCGGCGTTGACAAAGATTTTGGAAAATGGTATAATCATCAAAATAGAAAAGGATACCGTTTCGGCATGGCGCGGGCACTGAAGCGGAGCGGCGGGATGCCGCGTGAAAATCATAGGAGGCTGACGGAACTTGTCCCCCAGCGATCGGGGACAGGCGCGGGACCGGGGACGCCCGCCTGGGAACGGTCCCCCGAGCGGCGGTACGCCGCAGGAGGTATGAGAATGAAGAAAATACTCGCGATTTTTTTGGCGGTCCTGCTGCTGGCGGGTTGCCAGATCAACGAGCCCCCCGCCACGGGCCCGACCGGAAGCGCCGGGGACCCCACCGGGGGGAGCGCCGCCGCGGTCCCCGGGGAGGGGGACTGGGCTCCGGCCAGGTGGGAGCGGCTGTCCTATGCGGACTTTTTCTCCCGCCCAAGGTCCGTCTCCACCGACGGGACCTGGACCAGCCCCGCCTATCCCGGGGCCGCTTTCTCCGTGGCGGAGACGCCGGAGGGCTTGGAGGTGCGAATGGACCGGCCGTCCACATCGGCGGCGGTGCCCGTGGCCACCGTGCCGAACACCGCCGGACTGACGGCGGAGTGCTGGGCCGCCAACGGCCTGGCCGCCTACGGCATCCGGGACAGGAAGGAGCTGCTGGAGGTGGACCTGTCCACCGGCCGGACCAGGACGCTGTATTCCGGCGA
The DNA here is from genome assembly GCA_947625965.1 of uncultured Oscillospiraceae bacterium. GTDB lineage: Bacteria > Bacillota > Clostridia > Oscillospirales > Oscillospiraceae > Faecousia. Next base: position 6,746 of record CANQQO010000021.1, on the reverse strand, counting down.
GGGGCTTCGGGACCTGATTTTGGCGGGGCCGGACGTGGCCTTTTTCCTGGCCCGGACCGGGGAGGAGATCTCCCTTCTGCGGCTGTATCTGCCGGAGGAACGGCTGGATACCCTGGCTACCCTGCCGGGGTACAATGAAAACTGGCTCTCCTACCGGGTGGAGGATACCGCCCTGGTGGAGCTGCGCTATATGAACCCGGAATTTTACCCCCTGCTGCTGCAAACCATGGCGGACACCGCCGGCCCCATCCGGCAGAGCGAGGCGTTCCGGAATCCGGACATGGCCCGGATCTTCACCGCTGAGAATCAGGCCGCCCCGGCCTGGGAGAACGGGACATTGCTGCTGTGCTGGTCGGTCCAGTTTGACACCGGGACCCGCCCTCTCCTCCGCCGGACCTTGGATACCCTGACCGGGGAGGCGGAGGACGCCTATGGCGTTTTGGATAACTGCCATTTCGGCACCGGGGACGTCACCCATGACCACTTCTCCCCCGAGGCGCGGAATTATTCCCCGGCGGATTTTAACTGGCCTGTGGGGCTGGAAAAAAGCGGCCTGGACGCCTCCTTCTCCGTGAAAACCTCCCTGACCCAGGAGGAGCTTGCCAATTTCCAGGCCCTCTTCACGCCGGGAGAGGACCCCTACGCGCTGGAAAGCGGGAACCTCTACGCCGCCGCCCTCTCCATTTCCTTTGCCAGCCCCCAGGAGATCCCCCTGGCCCAGCTTCTGGCCGGGGGCTTCCCGGAGGAGGGCCCCTTGACCCATTTGGAGGACTATCTCCTGGGGGGTGGGGAATCTCTCCGCCTCCCGGCGGACAAGGTGCAGGCGGTCCGGGACCAATATCTGGGCGGGGCCCAGGGCAACACCGACCATCTGATCTATCTGGAGGAGACGGACTGCTACTATTGCCCCAGGGGCGCAAGCGCCGCGGAGCCTAAGCGGGTCGTCTTCACCGGCGGGGAGTACCTGTGGCAGGAGGCGGCGGTGCGGCTGTTTTACACCGACGAGAATGGCCAGGACATGGTCTTCGCCATGCGCGTCAACCAGGGCGGCGTGGGCTATTCCTTCTGGTACCACCTTCCCGCGTCCCAAGCCCAGGGATGGGAATATGGGCAATATGATTGAGAGGGGAGCAGTTATGAAACGACTTTGCGCGTTTACTTTGTTTCTTTGCCTGCTGCTGGCGGGCTGCCAGACAGCGCTGACGCCGTCGGATGCCGGGGGACCGGCCTGGGCTCCGGCGAGCTGGGAACACCTTTCCTATGACGAATTTTTCTCCCGGCCCCGGCTGGCGGGGGCAGCCAACGAATGGACGGCTCCCGGCGGGACCTTCCATGTGGAGAAGACGGAGGCCGGACTCCAGGTCCTTTCGGACCGGGGGGAGCCGGTCTACACAGTGTCGAATTCCGCCGACCTGGCGACGGGAAGCTGGGTCAGCAACGGCGTGGACGCCTACTGCGCCACGGGGACGGAGGTTCTCAAGGTGACCCTCCTCACCGGCCGGACCGAGACGCTCTACACCGGCCAGGAGGTCCGGGACCTGACCCTGGCGGGGCGGGACGCTTTGTACTTTGTGGCGGCCTCCGGGGAGGATATGGGGGTCTACCGGATCTATCTGCCGGAAAACAGGCTGGACACGGTGAAGACCGTGCCCGGGTACAACATCTATTGGCTCCACTGTGCCGTGCTGGACACCGCCTATCTGGAGTTGACCTACATGAATCCGGACTTTTATCCCTATTTTGAGCGCTCCCACGCGGAGCCGGACAGCATGGAGCTGATCGCCGAGCCGCCGGAGGAGACGCAAAATGACTATCTGGTCTGCTGGTTGATCCAGTTTGGGACGGACATCCGGCCCCTGCTGCGGTGCCGCCTGGACACCCTGACCGGCGAGGAGACCGTGGACCTGGGCCTCATCGACAACTGCTGGGTGGGGGAGAAGGACGTCTCCCACGACCACTACGCCCCCGACGCCAAAAACTACTCCCCCTGGGACTACGGCTGGCCCATGACCTATGAAAACAGCGCGTTTTCCACAGAGCCGGAGATCGATACCCTGACGGCGGACCAGCTCGCGTTCTACCAGGGCCTGTTCACCCAGATCGCCGACCCCTACTCCCTTCAGCCGGTGAACTACTACGCGGCGGCCATTTCCCGCAAATTCGCGTCGCCGGAGGAGCTGGACCTGACGGCCTTTTTCTCCCGGGGCTTTCCCGAGGAGGGGGCCACGACCCATGTGGAGAATTACCTGCTGGGCGACGGCGTCTGGCTCCGTCTCCCGGCGGAGAAGGTCCGGCAGGTCCTGGAGCGGTACCTGGGCTTGACGGAGGCAGCGGGGTTGACCTACCTGGAGGAGACGGACTGCTACTATGTGGCCCTGTCCCCCACGGAGACGCCGGAGCCCCCCACATTCACTGCCGGGGACTACAACGCTCAGACCGGCATTGTGCGGCTCTTCTACACCGACAATAGCGGTCAAGAGTGTGTCTTCTCCATGGCGACGCTGCGGTACGAGGGCGAACTGGGCTACCGATTCCTGAGCAACACGGAAGTCTGAACAGTCAAAACCGGCTCCCCACTTGGGGAGCCGGTTTTTCCCAAATGGGACCCGCTTCGCTGGGCTCCCGTTTGGAGGGGATCGCAGGCTGACCCGCGCGCTCGCCAGGGGACATTGTCCCCGGCTCCCACGACTGCCGCCTGGAAGGTATTTTTTGCCAGGTACACGCCCTGGTAAAAAATGGTTGAAATCGATTTGCCGTCTGCGGACGGCAAACTTGGAAAGGCTTTTTTGACAAGCTGACCGGCTCCCCGATCGGGGAGCCGGTTTCAGATTGGGGCGGCGCTTCTTTCCGAAGCGCCGCCCTTTGGATCGAGGGTCATGCCTTTGCGGCCAGCCGTTCCTCGTGGGTCTTGCAGAGGTTTTCCAGAACCGGCACGAAGAGCAGGCACACCAGGCAGGAGGTGAAGCCGCCGTTGTAGAGGCAGAAGCCGCCGTGGAGGTTGGGCACGGTGGTAACGATGCAGTAGTGCATCACGGCGGCGGCGACGCCGTACTGCCAGCCGTACTTCCGGACGATGGGGGACAGGCCGTTGCAGAAGCAGGCCCCCACCACGATGGCCTGGGCGTTGATGGCCTGGGCGAAGGTGCCGCCGGCCAGACTGGACAGGCCCATGAACAGGTAGGAGGCCCCCACATAGCCGATGAGCAGGGGCAGCACCGTCCGGGGATTGGAGCCGGAGTTGCAGCAGCAGAGCATACAGAAAATAACGCCCAGGGTCACGGCGGTGAAGGACGCGCCGATCAGGTTGTAGTATGCCAGGATGAACAGACCGTACACGCCCACGTTCATCAACATGGCGGCGGAGCCGAATTTGCCGGAGACGCTGACAGCCGCGTCCCGGTCCTTCAGGACTTCCCAATAGTCCTTGGGCTTGCAGCCCATGAGGAGGGCCCCCACGATGCACAGCCCGAACAGGATCAGGCAGAACAGATTCACGCCCAGGGGCTGGACCACGCTGGCGGTCTCAGCGGCGGGGCCGGCAGGGACGTCAATGCCCATGGTCTTATACAGCGCGCCCTGGAGCAGGAAAGCCGTCATGCCCACGGGCAGGGCGGCGGAGTAAAGGACGAAGCCATGGTGGACCTTGGGGGCGTAGGCGATGCCGGCGGGCAGGAAGAATCCGGCGGCCAGGCCGACGGCCACGGCCAGGAGGATCCCAAGGGGCTGGAAGCCCGCAACTTCCGCGCCGGGGTAGCGGAGCATCAGGTCCGAAAACAGGGGCGCCAGGCCGGTGGAAAAGAGCATGGCGTTGACCATGGTACCGGGGGCGGCCTTCTTCACCAGGCAGTAAAGGAACACGCCCAAGACGCCGGGCCACATATTCACAATGTTGATGCCCCAGCCGGAGAAGCCCAGGGTCAGCAGGAAGGCCAGGGTGGAGACATTGTTGAGCTTTGCCCCGCAGAAGTGGAACAGCGCCGTGGAAGCCAGGGCCACCAGGCCCATATTGAGAAAGGTGGCGGAGAAGCCCCCCACGGCGAAGGTGTTCAGGGACAGCTTGCTGGGGGAGGAGACGATGCGCCCAAGGCCGGCAAACATCTCCGCCCGGTCCGGCATACACACGGCCCCCACCAGGAAGGATACGGAAATAAACGCGAAAAAGAGCTTCAGAAAATCGGACTCAGGGAGTTCTTTCAGTTTTTTCATGATCTCGCCTCCATTGAGATCGAAAAGGTGGCCTTTTCACTGGATTTCGGCCGGGAAAGAAGGAGCTGCCCACCTCTTTCTTTTGACGCCGCCCACGCCGTGGGCGCTTCCCCGCAGGGGTCAGGGGAGCACCCCCGGCGGGGGTGCTCCGAAAGGAAGAAGGTTGGATGCTGGTTCCTTGCTCCGCCCGGCAGCGCCGGTCAGCGGCCGGCGGCGCGCTCGGCGGCGACGACGACGTGCTTCATCAGCACAGAGGTCGTCACACTTCCGACGCCGCCGGGGACCGGGGTGATGGCCGCGACAATGGGCTCCACCTCTTCAAAGACGGCGTCGCCGGCGATGGCGCCCTTGCCGCCCTTGCTGTTGGGCTTGTTCTCGTCCCAGTTGATGGACACATCGATGACCACCTGGCCGGGCTTCACGAAGTCCTTGGTCAGGCTCCCCAGCACGCCGGCGGAGGTCACCAGGATGTCCGCCTTGCTGGCGATGGCGGCGGTGTTCACCGTCCGGGTGTGGCAGACCGTCACCGTGGCGTTCTTGCCCATCAGCATCATAGCGGCGGGCTTGCCCACCACCAGGCTCCGGCCAATGACCACCGCGTTCTTGCCCTTGCAGTCGATGCCGTAGTAGTCCAGGATCTCCATGCAGGCCTGGGGAGTGCAGGGGGCGAAGCCCAGGTCGGAGCGGCCCTCGAAAACTCCCGCGTTGGACAGGTCCGTCATGCAGTCCACGTCCTTCTTGGGGTCCAAGCGGTTGCAGATCTGATCGTTGTATGCCTTCAAATGCTTGGGCAGGGGCCGGAACATCAGAACGCCATGGACCGTCTCGTCGGCGTTCAGCTCGTCGATGGCGGAGAGGACCTGCTCCAGCGTGGCGTCTTCGGGCAGCTCCCGCTTGACCGTGCGGACGCCCACCAGCTCGGCCCGCTTGACGGCGCCCTTCTCATAGCTCAGGTCGCTGGGGTTCGCGCCGATCCGCAGAAAGGCCAGGGTGGGCTCCACGCCCTGCTCCCGGAGGGCGGCGGTCTGTTGTTTCAGCTCCGCGTTGAGCGCGTCGGTAACTTCTTTCCCTAAAAGCAGCTTTGCCATAGTTCCTCCTTAAAAATTGGCCCGGACCTGGGCGAAGATCTCGTCCGCCAGGGGGCAGTACTTGTCCAGCATTGCGTTGGCCTTGTCGTTGAGGGCCTGGGCCGTCTCCCGGTTTTTCAGGCTCTTGGTGTTGATGAACACATTCAGGCTGGCCGCCTGGAGGGCCGCCTTGCAGCACACCGCGCCGCAGCCCGCGTCGGACACCGCCAGACGGGAGCCCTTCTCGGCGAACACGGCGATGGCGTCGATGGCCTGGCAGCACAGCTCCATCACGTGCATGGGAACGGCGCAGGCCGTCACCGTGGCCTCCTCCAAAATGGCGTCCCGGTTGGGATCGTCCTTGGGGATGCCGTAGGCTTTTGCCAGGGGCACGAAGCCGATGTCGTCGGCCTCCACCTGGTCCAACAGCTCGGTCTGGAGGGCGTCGCACTTCGCTTTCAGCGCGAGGATCTCCGCCTCTACGGCGGCGTATTTCTTCTTCCCCACGGTGAGGGAGCCCACCATATTGCCCAGGGCCGTGCCGACGGCCCCCACCAGGGCCGCCGCGCCGCCGCCGCCGGGGGCGGGCGCGTTGGACGCCAGAACCTCCACGAATTTCCGGCAGGATTCGGTTGTCATATCCATAGATTTCCTATCTCCTATCTGTGAAAAATGGGACTGGGGCAGACCCCTGGGAATCTCTTATTAAAATCGCAAGAGCGGAGGGGGGAAAGGCTCCACCCTCCGCCGAAGCTAATGAATTTAGAGGTTCCCTAGTCCTTTTTGGGCAGCCGGGCCAGGATGAACAAGCCCATCACGATCGCCGCCGCCGTGCCGTTCTGCAAAAGGCTAAAGTGGGCAAGTTCGCAGATCGTGACCGCCGCAAGGGAGGCGAGGACCGCCCAAACGGGATAGAGGATGCGGCTGATCTTCTTCCCGGTCTGCTTGATCTTTTCTTCCATCTGGATGAACTTTTCCATGTCATCCCCAGTTGCGGGGACTTCCGGCGATTCCAAGGTTTTTTTAGGTTCCTTATCTTCCATGACCGATCCTCCTCCTTATTTAAGGTGCGTAGTGCAGCGAAATCTCTGCTGCCCGGGTATCCACGGCCAATGTTGAATCTAACCCAATGGTGGCGGAAACGCCAAAAGCCTTACCCGTGTCAAAGCGAACTGACACAGAAGGACGAATGCTAAGTAAAAATTAGTCGTGTGAGTAACATCCAACGGAGTTAAAATGAGTCGCAAGATAAGCCTTAAATTGGTAGCAGGAAGTAAATCGGTGTAGTCTGTTCCTATATCGCTTGTGTTAACATCCGTTGGCAAGGATAAGCATATTTCCTTTCTTGAGAGGCACAGGCGGCAAGCCGCCTGTGCCTTGTTTCGTGGGTAGATTCTTAGAACAGTCCGGAGATCTTGCCGGTCTCGTCCACGTCGATCCGCTCGGCGGCGGGGACCTTGGGCAGGCCGGGCA
>CANQQO010000020.1 GCA_947625965.1 uncultured Oscillospiraceae bacterium | reverse complement strand
TGATTGCCCCCGGCAATCATATCCATTTTGATTCGCTGCGCGGAGCACCACCCCTTAGATAACCCCGCCGGAAGTCCAACCCTTCCGCGCTGATTGCCGGCCCGGGGTATCCCCAGAAGAAGTGCGGAGGTTATTGACGGCCTTCTCTCGCATTGGGCCAACCCTGGTGCAGCGTCTACCGTGGCTCTGCAAATCCTTCGGTGCAGCGTTCCAATCGGTGCGTTGCGCTGATTGAGGGTGCTGTGCTAACGGGCGGTTCTAAATCGGTGCATGGGAGAATTAGCGGGTTTGTACAGCTATTGCGGTGCAACCCCCGTCCGACACTGGTGGACCGAGGGACGGAACACTGTCCGGGGCCCCTTTCGGGGCCCCGGAGACGTTTTTTTGTGGTCGCATACCCTGGCGGACCCATCCGGGCACGCTTGGGAGCTTTTACGGGGTGCAAAGTCCTTTTACAGGCCCTCTATTCAAAATGGCTTGCCCACTCTTCCGCAAAAACGATACCGGGCTGGTGGCAAGGGTAACGATCCCCACCAGCTATCGCGCCCGCAGTAACGATACCGGGCAAAAGGAATCGGGTAACGATTATAGACAGCCCCGTGCGCATTGGCAGCGGGCCCTGCCCGCCGGCGGCACGCCGCCGATACCGAGCGAGCCCGGGAGGTGTAACGATTACCACCAGGCTGGCGCACGCATTGTCAGCGGCCACTGGCCGCCGCCGCTAGAAGGTGCACTTTTGTTGGATGTATGCTTTCAGATCTGCGATGGGGATGCGGACCTGCTCCATGGTGTCCCGGTCCCGGACCGTGACACAGTCGTCCGCCGGGGTCGTCTCGTCGCCTACCGTCTGGAAGTCCACCGTCACACACAGCGGCGTGCCGATCTCGTCCTGACGGCGATAGCGCTTGCCAATGGAGCCAGAGTCGTCAAAGTCCACCATGAAGTCCTTCTGAAGATCGCGATAAATTTCCTCCGCTTTCCCCGACAGCTTCTTGGACAGGGGCAGGACCGCTGCCTTGAAGGGAGCCAAATAGGGATGCAGATGGAGGACCGTCCGAATGTCCGGGTTGCCCTTCTTGTCCTGGCCCACCACTTCCTCGTCGTAAGCCTCGCACAGGAAGGCCAGCGCCACCCGGTCGCAGCCCAGACTGGGCTCGATGACGTAGGGGATGTAGTGCTCCCCCGTCTCCTGGTCGAAGTAGTCCAGACTCTTGCCGGATGCCTCCTGATGGCGGCCCAGGTCGTAGTCCGTCCGGTCGGCAATGCCCCACAGCTCGCCCCAGCCGCTGCCGAAGGGGAACTGATACTCGATATCCGTGGTGGCCCGGGAGTAGAAAGCCAGCTCCGCTGGCTCATGGTCCCGCAGCCGCAGGCTCTCCTCGTGGATGCCCAGACTCAGGAGCCAGTTTTTGCAGAAGTCCTTCCAGTAGGCAAACCACTCCAGATCCGTGCCGGGCTTGCAGAAAAATTCGCACTCCATCTGCTCAAATTCCCGGATCCGGAAGATGAAGTTGCCCGGGGTGATCTCGTTTCGGAACGCCTTGCCCACCTGGCACACGCCGAAGGGCAGCTTCCGCCGGGTGGTCCGCTGGATGTTGGCAAAGTTGACGAAAATGCCCTGGGCAGTCTCCGGCCGGAGATAGACCGTGGAGGCGGTGTCCTCCGTGACGCCGATCTGGGTCTTGAACATCAAATTGAACTTCCGAATGGGGGTGAAATTGTGCTTGCCGCAGTTGGGGCAGACCACATCCTCGTGGGAGGCGATGTAGGCGTCCATCTCCTCGAAGCTCATGGCGTCCACATTGACGGCCTTGCCGCTCTCGCTGTCGCCGATGAGCTTGTCGGCCCGCTGACGGGAGCCGCAGCCCCGGCAGTCCACCAATGGGTCGGAGAAATTGCCCACATGGCCCGTGGTGACCCAGGTCTGGGGATTCATGAGAATGGCCGCGTCCAGGCCCACGTTATAGGGCGACTCCTGGACGAATTTTTTCAGCCAGGCCCTTTTCACGTTGTTCTTGAACTCCACGCCCAGGGGGCCGAAGTCCCAGGCGTTGGCCAGGCCGCCGTAGATCTCGGAGCCGGGGTACACGTAGCCCCGCCCCTTGCACAGGTTTACGATCATATCCAGGGTTTTTTCGCTGTTTTTCATATTCGTCCTCCAAATTTATTCGCCGGCGGAAACGCCGGGGATTGGTAAATCATTCAGCCGCCACTTTTTCCGGCCCCAGATCGGCGGCCATCAGACCGTGGACCCGCTCCCCAACGTCCACAGCGGTGACGCCCTTCAGCTCCTCCGGCGGGATCACCGCCACCAGGTGGAGAGAGACGTCCGTGGGCCGCAGACGAGAAATGTTGTGGAACACGTTCTGGGTGTTCTGGATCGTGCAGACCACGATGGGCACATTTGCCTTCTGGGCGATCTTGAAGACACCGCTGCGGAAATGGTGGAGCTTGCCGTCCCGGCTGGTGTAGCCCTCGGGGAAGACGCAGATGGACGCCTTGTCCTCCCGGATGATCTGGATGCACTTGATAATTGTCTTCAGCGCCTCCCGGTCGTTCTCCCGGCTGATCATCTGGCACAGGATCTTATGCATCAGCTTGCCCACCACGAACATATCCGAGTTCTCCCACTTGGAGATGAAGGCAAGCTGGGCCTGGGGAAGCTCGGACAGCAGCAGCACCGGGTCCAGGATGTGCAGATGGTTGCACACCAGCAGGAACCGGCCGGATCTGGGCAGGTCGTCCAGCCCCTGGCGGTGGACGCGCATCAGAAGGATCTGGGTGATGGCCTTGGCGTAGAGATTCGTCACCTTCCGGTAGAAGGGATCGTCCTCCTCCTGGGGCACATCCATCTTCACCATGGCGCAGACGATCACCAGGAACAAAAACGCCAGCAGCCCCAGGACCACAAAGGCCCCCAAAAATCCCACCGGCAAGATCCACAGCCAATTCAGGCTCCCAAAGCCCCCCACAGCGGCGCAGAGCACCGCCGCCGCCAGGACCGAGGCCAGGGCGATCCCGTAAATGAGCATGGCGATTCCTCCTCATATCTGTTTTCCTACATTATACGCCACCCCGCCGCCGGAAACAAGCCTAAATTGCGGTAATTTTTTCCCGGGAGGGTGGAAATTTTGAAAAAAGCCTGTTATAATAGCCCCAGACACTCTACATTCCCGTCGGGGAGGTGGAATCGTGAAAAATCGTATCTGGGAACTGGACGCCCTCCGGGGCGGATGCCTCCTGGTCATGGTCTGGATCCATCTGGTCTATGACCTGGTGGACCTGTTTGGACTGGTGAGCTGGCGCTACTCCCCGGCCTTCGAGGCGATCCGCATCGCCGACGGCATCGCGTTTCTGGTCCTGTCCGGCCTCTGCGCCACACTGGGGTCCCGGCCCGTCCGGCGGGGACTGACGGTGCTCCTCGGCGCCCTGGCCGTCACCGCCGTCACCGGGGGGATCTACCTGCTGAAATTGGCGGACAGGAGCATCGTGATCTCCTTCGGCGTGCTCCACTGTCTGGGAGTGTGTATGCTCCTGTGGCCCCTGTTCCGGAAAATGCCGGCCTGGGCCCTGGGCCTGCTGGGGGCGGGACTCATCCTTTTGGGGCTGTACCTCCGGGGGATCCGGGTGGACGTCTCCTGGCTCATTCCCCTGGGACTCACCCCGCCGGGCTTTGCCACCGTGGATTACTTTCCGCTTCTGCCCAATTTGGGATACTTCCTGCTGGGAGCGGTCCTGGGAAGGACCCTGTACCGGGAGAAGACCTCCCGCTTTCCCCAGATCGACGGCACTCGGGGACCCGTGGGGGCCCTGTGCTGGTGCGGGAGGCACTCCCTCTGGATCTATCTGCTCCATCAGCCGGCGCTGTGCCTGATCCTGCTGCCGGCGGTCATGCGCTCTTGAATCTGCCTTGGAGGTGCTGCTATGAATCTGCGTGTCAAGCCCACGATCCTGCCCCTCATGACCCTGGGGGCCGGGGCGGTGGGACTGGCCCTGCGGGCGGTCCAATTTCAGTTCGGAATCGACGAAAAGGGACTGCTCACCCTCTACCACCCCGCCGGTCTTCTGACCCTGGCCGTCACCGTGGCGCTGCTGGCCTTCATCACCTACAGCGTCTGGCCCATGTCCGGGGTGCTCCGCTACCAGCGGCTCTTTCCCTCCGCTCCTCTGGCCGCCATCGGCACCCTGGTGGGGGCGGCGGGCGTCGTGGAGAGCGGCGCACGGGTCACCTTTTCGCTGGCCGCCGCGGAGAACGGCGCGGGGTTCGCGGTGATGTCCATGGACTGGTTCAGCCCGGTGCTGCTGGGCGTGGGGGTCCTCACCGCCCTGGCCATGGTCTATCTGGCCGTTTGCCGCTGGCAGGGCTCCCACGCGAGCCCCTGGGCCTGGGCGGCGGTGTGCCTGTTCTTCCTGTTCCATCTGGTGGGGTGCAGCCGCCGGTGGAGCAACGCCACGCAGCTCGACGTCTACCTCTATCCCCTCCTGGCCTCCTCCTTCCTGCTGCTGGCCACCTACTACCGGGCGGCCATGGCCGGGAACGCCGCCGGCTGCCGGGGATATCTGCTCTTCAGCCTGGGCGCGGCCTATTGCTCCGCCCTGGCACTGATCGGGTGCGACGACCCCCTGTTTTACGGGGCCATGCTGGTCTGGATGGCGGCGGACCAGTGCTCCTTCCGCCCCCGGCGGGGCAGGGCCCAGGCATGAGCCCCGCCATCGTCCTTCCACCCCAGGTCCTGGACTGCATGAACGCCCTGGAGGACCGGGGCTTCGCCGCCTACGCCGTGGGCGGCTGCGTCCGGGACGCCCTCCGGGGCGCGGTCCCTCAGGACTATGACCTGTGTACCGCCGCCTCCCCGGAGGCCATGAAGGCGATCTTCGCCGGGCGCGGGCTGGTCCTCGCCGGGGAAAAGCACGGCACCGTGGGGGTCGTGACGGCGGACGGCGTGGTGGAGATCACCGCCTTCCGGGCCGAAGCGGCCTACTCCGACCACAGGCACCCGGACAGCGTCCGCTTCGTCGCGGACCCGTCGGCGGACCTGGCCCGCCGGGATTTCACCGTCAACGCCATGGCCTACTCCCCCCGCCGGGGCCTGTTGGATCCCTTCGGGGGCCGGGAAGATCTGGAACACAAGCGGCTCCGGGCGGTAGGGGACCCCGCCGCCCGGTTTCAGGAGGACGCCCTGCGGATCCTGCGGGGGGTCCGATTTTCCGCGTCCCTGGGGCTGGAACCGGAGGAAAAGACCCTCTCGGCCATGCTGGCCCTCCGGGGCCTGCTGGACGCGCTGGCCCGGGAGCGAGTCTTTCAGGAGCTGGACCGGGCGCTGCCGGCCCTGGGGCTGGAGGACCTTCTCCGCTTCGGGCCCATTTTGGCCGCCGTCATTCCGGAGCTGGAGGCCACGTTTGACTTTGACCAGCGGAGCCCCCACCACGCCTATTCCCTCTACGAGCACATCGCCCGGGTCACCGCCGCCCTGCCGGGGGACCCGGCGCTGCGCTGGGCCGGGCTCCTCCACGACACCGGCAAGCCCCCCGCCTTCCGCGCCGACGAAAATGGCCGGGGCCACTTCCCGGGCCACGCCGCTCTGGGCGCTCAGATCGCGGAAGGGGTCCTGACCCGTCTCCGGGCCCCCGCCGCCCTCCGGGAGCGGGTGTGCCTGCTGATCCGGGAGCACATGACGCCCCTGCCCCCGGATAAAAAGATCCTCCGCCGCCGGCTGGGCCGGTTCGGGGAGGAGGCGGTCCGGCAGCTCCTCGCCCTTCAGCGGGCGGACTTCGCCGGGAAGGGCACCCCGGAGGCCCGGGACCTGTCCGCCTTTGACGCGGTGGAGGCCCTGCTGAGGCAGATCGAAGGGGAGGACCGGTGCTTTACCTTAAAGGATCTGCGGATCAACGGGAACGACCTGATCTCCCTGGGCTTTTCCCCAGGGCCCGGGCTGGGCCGTACCCTGGACGCCCTGCTGAACCTGGTCCAGGACGAGGCCCTGGAAAATTCCCGGGGCGCGCTCCTGGCCCAGGCGGAAAAAATGCGACCGAAGGAGGAATGCCCATGGCCCAAAAGCTGACCCTTGGCATCCTGGCCCATGTTGGTGCAAGCAGATGAGAACCACGCAGAGGGGGCTGTCTCAAAATAAAAAACGTTAGAAAATCAGACTCTATGTCAATCGTTGGGATAGAGGAAAAATAGCATTTATTCAGATTGTGTCGGGGATTCCAACCCGGCACAATTTTTAGTACTGTCAGGCATAGGCGAAAAGGGTGAGGTCACCTTGGTGAAGGTTTCATTGAAGGACACCCAATAGCAGGATCGGCTTCATGGAGAAATGTCTTTGTGCCTTCCTAAGTCAGCGGTATGCGGTTTGAACGTAAAGGGTTACTGATTCTTCCCCTCCCCGGAGACGCGGAAACATGATGCTGGGGACAGGCCGTAGTATTTTTGAAAAGTCCTGAAAGCTGCTGATATTCGGCATAGATCTGTTTCACCAGGTGCCGGACCTCCGAGACGATGGTCACCATATCCAGAAAAATCCCGGATGACGTGGTAGAGGTTGACTTGGACTTAGACGCGCTGGATGTTACCGCCGCAGAGTCAAAAGCGACCTGCCCCGAAATCAAGGCGTATGTCATCGACCACTACGGACTGAAAGTGTCCAGCCTGTATATCGCCTAGGTCAAGCGCAAATGCGGCCTGGATGTGGGCGAGAGCTACAACCTCCCCAAACCCGGTGGTAGACCTCAGCCGCAGGTATCCCTGGAAAAGGAAGAAGCCATCCGGGAAGCGCTGAAGCATTTTCCAATGCTGCATCACGCACGTAAGAGTTTCACGATCATTCCGTCGATCAGTTGGGCGACCTGACGCGGGGGCAATTTGCAATTCTGCTGCACCCAGTAGTGGATCACGCCCGTTCCGCCCATAAAGAGGAATTGGAAGGCATAGTCACGTTCTTCTGAGGAATATGGCAGGGCGTCCCGTAGCTGGATGTCCAGAAAACGCCGGAAAATACGCCGGCTGATGGCCTGATTCAGTTCGGTGTAGTGATCGCAGTAAACCAACAGCCGGAACATCTCCTTGTTGTTCTGGATATAGGAGAGCATTGGTTCGGTGTGGACATCCGTCTGCTCCTGCATCTCTTGGACGTATTCCAGCAGGCTGTCTGCCAACTCGTTGCCCATCTCTTCATAGAGGGCGGGCACATCATTGTAATAGGCGTAGAAAGTGGAGCGGTTCAGTTCGGCATATTCGCACAACTCCTTCACCGTAATGTGGTCTACCGGCTTTTCCCGCAGCAGATCCAGCAGACTTTCCCGCAGCAGACGCTTGGTAAGGCGGGTGCGCTGGTTCTCCCGGGCCTCCGTTTTTTGTGCATTTCGTGGATTTTCTGAAAAATGGCGCAAGTCCAATACTTCCTTTCGATTTGTCGGTTTTGCAACGTTTAGAATACATATTGATGATTGAAAACCAACAGTGTGTTTTATATAATACACCATAGCGGAGCCAATCGTCAAGCCCCAAAAAGAAAAAAGTAAGGAGCGTACAAAAATGAGCAAGGAAAAAACCGCCCAGGGCAGAAGCAAGCTGCCCATTATCATCGTGTGCATCCTGCTGGTGATTGCGCTGGTCGTGAACATCGTTTGCATCCAGATGTTCTCCGCCATCAACGCGTTCATGGCGGCCAACCTGAACACCAGGCTGCCGGGACACCACAGCTCCACCACAGCGGAACAGCTCACTCCCGAACAGGCTAAGGAGGCCGCCCTTACTATGGCGGAGGAACTAGCCGCTGAGGGTATCGTGCTATTGGAGAACAAAAACGCCGCCCTGCCCCTGGAGAGTGGCGCCAAGGTCAACCTGTTCGGCTACGCCTCCGTTTCCCCGCTGTACGGCGGCACCGGCTCCGGCGCCAGCGACGCCTCCGCCAACGCTGACCTGATCTCCGGCCTCACCAGTGCTGGCTTTGAAGTCAATCAGGAGCTGGTGGACTTCTACAAAAACTCCGGGGTCAAGCGGCCTGACCAGTCAGGCTTTACCGGTTCCAACTTCACCCCTGCCGAGGTGCCTGCTTCCCAATATGGCGATGCTCTCCTTCAGAGCGCCAAATCCTTCTCCGATGTGGCCATCGTCATGTTCTCCCGGATCGGCGGCGAGGGCGGCGATCTGCCCATGGATATGGAGGCGGCCGGCTACACTGGCGTGGGAAACCGCAAATATCTGGAGCTGACCCAAGATGAGGAGGATCTGCTGGCCCTCATCAAAGAACAGGGGTTCGGCACCGTTGTGGTGCTCATCAACTCCTCCAATGCCATGGAACTGGGCTTCCTGGAAGATGACAGTATCGACGCCGCTCTGTGGATCGGCGGCCCCGGCAGCCGGGGCATGAACGCGGTGGGGAAGGTCCTGTCCGGGGCGGTGAACCCCTCCGGCCGCCTGCCCGACACCTACGCATACGACCACAGCACCGCTCCCGCTTACTGGAATGCCGGTGATTTCACTTACAGCAATCTGAATAAGCGTAACTATGTGGAGTATGTCGAGGGTATCTATGTGGGCTACCGCTATTACGAGACCCGGTACATCGACAATGCCACCGGGGAGTGCGACGAGACTGCCTACCGGCAGGTGGTCCAGTATCCCTTCGGCTACGGCCTCAGCTATACCTCCTTTGAGCAGACAATAGAGAATTTTACTACTGAAAATGGAACCATCACCATGGAGGTGAAGGTGACCAACACCGGCGACACATCTGGAAAGGACGTGGCCCAGGTCTACTTCACCGCCCCTTACACCGTAGGTGGTATTGAAAAAGCCCATGTTGTGCTGGCCGCCTTCGGCAAGACCGACCTTTTGGAGCCGGGGCAGAGCGAGACGCTCACCCTGTCCTTTGCGGCGGACGACATGGCTTCCTATGATGAGAACGGAGCCGGCTGCTACGTTCTGGAGGCCGGGACCTATCAGATCAAGCTCATGGCCAACGCTCACGAGGTCATCGACAGCCGTGAGTACACGGTGAATCAGACCGTCACCTACGGCGAGGGCAGTCCCCGCGCCACGGACCTGACCGCCGCCGTCAACCGCTTTACCGATGTGTCCACAGGCCAAATTACGCAGTATGTCTCCCGCGCCGATTGGGAGGGCACCACCCCCACCGCGCGTCAGGACGGAAAGACCGCCTCTGATGAGACTGTGGCCGCTTTCTCCAACCCTGCCGTCTACGATGACGATCCCAGCGCCCAGCCCATCACCTTTGCAAACAACGGGCTGACGCTGGAGGATATGGCGGGGCTTCCTTACGACGATCCCAAGTGGGGACGTATTCTGGAGCAGCTTAGCGTTGAGGATATGACCAGTATGATTGCCAACGGCGGCTGGTCTACCCCCGAGGTTGCCAGCGTGGGCAAGCCTGCCACCAACGATTTGGATGGCCCCGCCGGTATCAATAGCTTGGTCAGCAATCTCCAGGGCGTGTCCTATCCCAGCGAAGCGCTGATCGGCGCCTCCTGGAACCAGGCTCTTCTGGAGGAATTCGGACAGGCTTTCGGTGCTGAGGCTGTTGCCAACCATGTGGTGGGCCTGTACGCACCCGCCGTCAACATCCACCGCACCCCCTATTCTGGCCGCAACTTCGAGTACTACTCCGAGGACGCGCTGCTATCCGGCAAACTGGGTGCGGCAATGGTCAAGGGCTATGCCAGCCAGGGCGTTTACGGTTACGTGAAGCACTTTGCCCTCAACGACCAGGAGAGCAACCGCCTGTCCATTTCCGTGTGGTGCAATGAGCAGGCCATGCGGGAACTGTATTTGAAAGCCTTTGAGATCGTGGTGAAGGAAGGCAAGACCACCGCCATCATGAGCTCCTATAGTAATCTGGGCAACACCTGGGCCGGTGGCAGCCACGCTCTGCTCACCGAGGTATTGCGAGACGAGTGGGGCTTCCAGGGCATGGTTATCACCGACTCAGCTATAGGCAACACCAGTTGGATGGACGTGAACCTGGCCATTCGCGCCGGCGGAGATATGATGCTGTGCCTCATGGGAGTCAACCTGGACAGTAGCACCAACACCGCTCAGCAGGCCATGCGTCGGGCCAGCCACAACATCCTCTACACCCAGGCTAACAGCGCCGCTGTGTCCGCCGCCGCGGATACCTCTCCCTACTGGTTGATCCTTCTGGTGATTCTGGATACCGTAGTGGTGTGCGCTGCCCTGTTTGTCTTCCTGCGGAGTGTGAAACTCAATGTTCCTGTGAAGATCCTGATTGTCATTCTTGTGGCTGCCGTCTTCACGCTGATTTTCTGGTTCTGCTTCTTCCGCACTGGCGGAGTGGCGGCTGCCGACCCCAATGCTACCGCGTCTTCCACCTCCGAGGAGCCGACGCAGTCTGAGACTCCCACGGAGAGCGAGGAACCCAGTGAGCCTGTGTCCGATGTATTCATGGAGTTGACCGGAGCGGGCCTGGACGATGGTGCCTGGCTTACTGGCAAGATCGTCCTCAAAGGCGACGGTACCTTCTCCACTATGGTGACCTACAGCGCCGACTACGCCGATATTGAAATCGACACTGGCACCTGGGTCGCTGATGGCGGTGCGCTGACCCTCACCGGCAATCTGGAGTACACCGTCACGGCGGAGGGCAATACCTATAAGGTCCAGTTCGTCAACGCGGAGACCGGTGTCACCGTGGAGGTGACAGGCACGGTCGGTGGTTCTCAAAGTGCGGGCGGCGATGTCGAACTCACTGGCGCAGGTCTGGACGACGGCGCCTGGCTCACTGGCAAGATCGTCCTCAAAGGCGACGGTACCTTCTCCACTATGGTGACCTACAGCGCCGACTACGCCGATATTGAAATCGACACTGGCACCTGGGTCGCTGATGGCGGTGCGCTGACCCTCACCGGCAATCTGGAGTACACCGTCACGGCGGAGGGCGACACCTATAAGATCCAGTTCGTCAACGCGGAGACCGGCGTCACCGTAGAGGTGAAAGGCACGGTCGGCGGCTCTCAGAGTGCGGACGGCGATGTCGAACTCACTGGCGCAGGTCTGGACGACGGCGCCTGGCTCACTGGCAAGATCATCCTCAAAGGCGACGGTACCTTCTCCACTATGGTGACCTACAGCGCCGATTACGCCGATATTGAAATCGACACTGGCACCTGGACCGCTGACGGCGGTACTCTGACCCTCACCGGCAATCTGGAATACACCGTCACGGCGGAGGGCGACACCTATAAGGTCCAGTTCGTCAATGCGGAGACCGGCGTCACCGTGGAGGTGACAGGCACGGTCGGTGGTTCTCAGAGTGCGGGCGGCGATGTCGAACTCACCGGCGCAGGTCTGGACGACGGCGCCTGGCTCACCGGCAAGATCATCCTCAAAGGCGACGGTACCTTCTCCACTATGGTAACCTATAACGCCGACTACGCCGATATTGAAATCGACACTGGCACCTGGACCGCTGACGGCGGCACGCTGACCCTCACCGGTAATCTGGAGTACACCGTCACGGCGGAGGGCGACACCTATAAGGTCCAGTTCGTCAACGCGGAAACCGGTATCACCGTAGAGGTAACAGGCATGGTAAAGTGACCACACCTTGAACGAAATCAACGCGGAGACCAGCACTGTCTGACCTCCCGCGCCTCACCTCCTACTTCTCTAAACGCCAATGCCCTCCTCAATGAAAGGGAGGGCATTGGCGTGTCACGCTTTCTGTTTTCGGTAGTCTCCAGGTGCCACGCCGGTCACAGTCTTGAACACCCGGGAGAAGTGGCTTTGGGAGGAAAACCCCAGGTAGCTGCTGATGGTGAGCAGGCTGCGGTCGGTATGCCGAAGCAGGTGCTTTGCCTCGTTGACCTTAAAGTGCTGGATGAAATCAGCCAGGTCAACGCCCTGCTCCTTTTTGAAACGTGTGGACAGGTAGCTTCGACTGTAATGCAGCGCTTGGGCGATCTCCTCTGTGCGGATAGGTTCTGACAAGTGATGCAGGATGTAGGAAGCGACCTTTTGCGCCAACTCTGAGCGAGCGCCGAAATCGTTGATCCGGGCCACCTGCCCGGTGAAATTGCGAACCATACTGAGCTGGAGATTGACAATAGAATCCAGCGAAGACAGGCGCTCGCATTTTTTGATGTAGGAATCACTAAGGCGCATGGCGTCCTCCACATCCATTCCGCCCTGTACGGCAGCCCGCGACACCAGCGTTGTGGTGACCGTGAAGATGTTCTTCTCCTGCCGGAGCGTGTCCGAAGCGATCTGTCCGGGCTTCACGGCGGGAGCGCGGGAGATCCAATTCTCTAAACTCTGGACGTCGCCGCCGCAAACCAGAGATAGCATCTCCTGTTCAATCTGATAGGCGTGGTAGACATCTACAGAGCCTCCCGGCGCAGGCTCGTCAAAAGTTCCGCGTGTCTGCTCCTCCGTGGCCTGACGGCGGAGGGCCGCCTGTTCCAAGTCGGTCACCCGTAAGTCGCCGTGTCCGAGCCTCTCGCCACAAATCATGTAGTTGACCATACACAGGATCTCCAAGAGAAAATCCAGCGGCAAAGGAATGATGGCACCGAGGGAAGCGACAAACTGTTCGACCTCACCACGGGGCACGTCCAGGTCGAAGGCCAGGCGGCGTAGCTCCGCCGGCGTGCGGGGGATCTGACGGCAGGGACCCATGACGACAGTATGCTCCCTGATATGGATCACACCGTAAAAGTCGAAGTCCCCGGTGATAAAATACCCCACATGATCTTTTGACGCAAGGACCTGTTTCTCATGAGGCAGGATCGGATCGACGGAAAGCGGCATCACACTGTGAAAAAAAGTCTTTTGGCCCCGTTCATAAACGCGTACCGGGACACTGGACAATCTGCTGATGGCTGCGCAGAGATAGGGATAGTCTATGGCCGCCATATTCCATACCTCCTGAAGGTTAAAAAGTCGCTTCTCCTGAAAAAGTCAAAACAATTATACCACAAGACAAACAATTATGCAAGAAAAGCCTGGGCAGAACCGATATAATGATAACATGGTGGGAACAATTCCACAAAAAATGAGAAGGGGATGTATGCGGTATGAAAACGAGCGAGATGCTCAAGCGGAAGCCTTTTTCCTCCAGGATCAAAGATGAGAATGTCACGGCGCGGGAGCGGTGGCTGGGATATCTCATCGGCCCGGCCGGAGCCCTGCTGCTCAACGCGGTGCTGGCCACGTACCTCAACGTGTACTACACCGATGTGCTGAAGCTGACGACCGTGTGGGGCGGCGCTTTTTTGGCTGTATTCCCGGTGATATCCAAGGTCATCGACGCGATCACCAACGTGATCATGGGGTACATCATTGACCGCACCCGTACCGCCCAGGGCAAAGCGCGGCCATGGCTGCTGCTGAGCGCCCCGCTGGTTGC
The DNA here is from genome assembly GCA_947625965.1 of uncultured Oscillospiraceae bacterium. GTDB lineage: Bacteria > Bacillota > Clostridia > Oscillospirales > Oscillospiraceae > Faecousia. The sequence continues at coordinate 16,131 of CANQQO010000020.1, read as the reverse complement.
CGTTTCCGGCATCCTCCTGTTCACTGTGCCGAGCGGTAACGAGACGGTCCAGGTCATCTGGGTGATGCTCAGCTATAACCTGTTTTACTCCTTTGCCTATACCATTTACAACATGAGCCACAATCTGATGGTGCCGCTCTCTACCCGCGATACCACCCAGCGCGGTAAACTCTCCGTTTTCAATCAGATCGCTACCATTATGATGTCCGGCATTCTGGTGGCATTGGTGTTCCCCATGGTGATCATGCCCATGCTGGGGGTGGACAAGGGCAAGTGGATCGCGCTGATGTCGGTGCTGTCCATTCTGGCCCTGCCTCTTACGCTGATGGAGTATTACTTCACCAAGGAGCGTGTCACGGAGGAGACTGGCGGGGATGAGCGGAAGATACCCTTTGTCCTCCAACTGAAAATCATTTTCACCGACAAGTACATCCTGCTGATTTTAGCCTACTTCCTTATTTACACCGTGGGAAGCTGCGTCAAGAACCTGGGGCTCGTGTACTTCTGCAACTATGTGCTTGGTACATATAACGACGGCATCACCCAGACCATGGTCTCTGCCATCGGCGGTATCCCCATGGGCATCGGCATCTTCGCCGTGTGGCCCCTGGCAAAGCGATTCGGCAAACGGAACGTGACGCTGGCGGGGTTCCTCCTGTATGCCATCGGCGGTGTCATCTGCTGCGCGGCCCCGCGCAATATGGTCGTGGTGCTGGTTGGACAGTTCATTAAAAACGTCGGCGGCTTGCCCTGTTCCTATGTGTTCATGGCGCTGTTTGCCGATGTGCTGGACCATGTGGAGTGGAAGTCCGGTATCCGCTGTGACGGCACCGCCATGTCTGTCTACAACATTATCGCGGTGGCCATGGTGGGCATCTGCACCGGCATTTTCAACGGGATGCTGGCTGGGGCCGGCTATATCGCCCCCTCCATCGACGCCGCCGGAAACACCGTGGCCGCCGTGCAGCCCGCCGCTGTTGAACAGGTCATCATCTTCGCCTTTTTGGGGCTGGAGATCATCACGGGCCTTGTGCTGGCCGGACTTTTAGTATTCCTCAGCGTAGAAAAGACCGTCCCCCTGAAGCAGGCGGAGATAAAGGCCCTGCGTGAGGGAACGGAATTAGAGCCGGTGGACGTAAAGCTCACCGTTCAGGAAGCCGCCGCCTGGGAAAAGGAGCGGAAGGCCGGAGCGGCGTTCCGGGCCAAGGTCCAGCGGGAGCTGGAGCAGTAACGCGAGGCACCTGATATGAAAGCGATCCGCTTAAGAACAGAGTATCTGGAAAACCCCATTGGCATCGACATCCTCCGCCCCCGACTATTTTGGAACTGCGAGGATGGCGTCACCCAGACAGCCTATCAGATCACAGCGGTCTGTGGTGGCAAGACCGTCTGGGACAGCGGAAAGGTGGCCTCCCACCGGATGACCGGAATCCCCTTTGGCGGACAGCTTGCCTCCCGCATGAGAGTAGAGTGGACCGTCACCTTGTGGGATGAAAACGACGAACCCGGCCCCGCAAGCACCGCGTTCTTTGAGATGGGGCTGCTGAGAGCTGCCGACTGGACTGCCAGGTGGATCACGGGGGATTATAAGGTCAATAAAACACAGCGATATCCCGTGGACTGCTTCCGCAAGGTGTTCCAAGGGGGCGAAGGGACCTCCGCCCGTCTGTACGTCACCGCCTGCGGGCTGTATGAGGGCCGCCTGAACGGGCGGCGGATCGGGGACTTTGTGTTGGCCCCCGGCCACACCGACTACCGCAAACGGGTCCAGTACCAGACCTACGACGTGACCGGTCTCCTCCAAAACGGTGAAAACGAGCTGACCTTCCAGTTGGCGGACGGCTGGTATCGCGGCTCCTGCGGCGCCTGGGGCCTCCGCAACCAGTACGGCACGGAGACCAAGCTGCTGGCCCAGTTGGAGTTGACCGCCGCCGACGGAAGCGTTACCGTTGTCCGCACCGACGGAAGCTGGGAATGGTCCAACGACGGTCCCATCCGCTTTGCCGACAACAAGGACGGCGAGGTTGTGGAGGCCGGGCGTGTGCCCAGCTATTCGGGCAGGGCCAAGGTCACCCGGCATGAGGTCGTCCCCACCGCCTCCAACAACGTGCCCGTCACCGAGCATGAGACCTTCAAGCCGGTCCTTATCACCACCCCCTCTGGCAAAAAAGTGCTGGACTTTGGCCAGAACATCGCCGGGTATGTATCCTTTGCCTTGAACGCGCGGGCAGGCCAGCATGTGCTTCTCCGATTTGGGGAAATGCTGGACAAAAGCGGGGAGTTCACCCAAAAGAACATCCAGTGCTCCAACAAGAAGATCACCACGCCCCTCCAGCAGGTAGAATACTTCTGCAAAGCGGGCGAAAATCGCTATAAGACCTCCTTTGCCATCTTTGGCTTCCAGTATGTGGAGGTGGACACCGACGTGCCCTTTTCGCCGGAGGACTTCACCGCCATCGCGGTCTACTCCGATCTGGAGGTCACCGCCCGGTTCGACAGCTCCAACCCGCTGCTGAACAAATTCGTGGAGAATACCCTGTGGAGCGCCAAGAACAACTCCGCCGACGTACCCACCGACTGTCCTACCAGAGAGCGCCACGGCTGGACCGGCGACTCTCAGCTGTTCTGTGTGACGGCCAACTACCTGATGAACTACTTCCCCTTTGCCCGCAAGCACATCCGGGACCTGACCGACTGGCAGCGGAAGGACGGGGCTTTCCCTCAGATCGCCCCGGCGGGGGGCGTGGACTTCTACATGGACACCATGAACGGATCGGTGGGCTGGGCGGATGCCGGTATACTGATCCCCTACCGGCTGTGGAAGCTGTACGGAGACCGGGACATTTTGGCGGAGAACTACGACGCCATGGCCCGCTATGCCCGGTTCATGGCGAAGCGGTGCGGCAGACTGGGCCTTCTGGCAAAGCCGTTGGGTCTGAAAGGGCCCTATAAGAAATATGCCGTCAACGCCGGCCAGTCCTACGGCGAGTGGGCGGAGCCGGCGGACATCCACCCCAACAAGTGGACGGACATGGTGGCTCCCCATCCGGAGGTGTCCACCGCCTATACCGCCTATGTGATGGGCGTCATGGCGGAGATCGCGGAGGAGCTGGGCAGGACGGACGATCTGCCCTTCTATCGGGAATACCGGGACGGATGCAGGGGCGCCTATCAGGAGCTGGTGACCACAAAAGATTACAGCCTGGACACCGACCGGCAGGCTTGCCTGGTGCGCCCACTGTATTTGGGCCTGCTGGACGAGGGCCAAACCGAATTCGCCAGGAAACGTCTGCTCACCGCTATGGAGCACTATGGGTGGCGGGTAGGCACCGGATTTCTGTCCACGCCGCTGATCCTCTATGTGCTGGGGGATATGGATATTGCGTACGCGTATCGGTTGCTGGAGAACGAGGAAATGCCCGGCTGGCTCTTCATGCCCAAGGCGGGCGCTACCACTGTCTGGGAGTCCTGGGAGGGCACCGAGGCCCAGGGCGGTATCGCCTCGCTGAACCACTACTCCAAGGGCGCCTGTCTGGAGTGGGTATTCTCCGTTATGTGCGGCATCCGGACCGATGGAGAAAATCATTTTAAAATCGCGCCCCGGCCCGGCGGACACTTCACCTTTGCGGACTTTTCCTATCAGAGCATCTATGGAACGGTGTCCGTCCGCTGGGAGAAAACAGGGGACAAGTACCGCTATACCATCTGCATTCCCGCAAACACCACGGCGGAGATCGAGCTGCCTGGTCAGGAATCCAGAACAGTGACGAAAGGAGAATACACCGATGAGTACTGAACGGAATTTGGATGAAATCATTCGGCGGATGACGCTGGAGGACAAGATCGCGTATTGTACCGGAGCGGATTTTTGGAACACCAAAGCGATGCCCCAGTATGACATCCCGGCGTTCAAGATGTCTGACGGTCCGCACGGCCTGCGGTGCCAGGAAGCTGACGCGGATATGATCGGCGTTCACGACTCTGTGCCCGCCACCTGTTTCCCCACAGCGGTGACGGCGGGGGCCACCTGGGACCCGGAACTGTATGCCAGAGAGGGCGAGGCCATCGGCAAAGAAGCCTGCGCCGCGGGGGTGGCGGTAGCCCTTGGCCCCGGCTGCAACATCAAGCGAAATCCCCTCTGCGGCCGGAACTTCGAGTATCTGTCCGAGGACCCGACCCACGCTGGGGAGATGGCCGCCGCATTCATCGCAGGGATGCAAAGTACCGGCACCGCCGCCTCCCTGAAGCACTTTGCCATGAACAACCAGGAGTACAAGCGGATGATGGGGGACTGCCAGGCGGACGAACGGGCCATCCGGGAGATCTATCTGGCGCCCTTCGAGACGGCGGTGAAGAAGGGGAAGCCCCGGACGGTCATGTGCTCCTACAACAAGATCAACGGCGTCCACGCCAGCGACAGCAAATGGCTGCTCACCGATGTGCTCCGCCGGGAATGGGGCTTTGACGGCATGGTGGTCACCGACTGGGGAGCGCTGAACGACCGCATCGCGGCCTTCAAAGCCGGGTGCGACCTGAATATGCCCGGCGGAGCCCAATTCATGGAGAAGGCCGCGCTGAAAGCGGTGAAGGGCGGCACGCTGTCCGAGGCGGACATTGACGCCTCCGTTCGGCGCATCCTCACACTGGCCCTGTCTTCTGCCCAGCGTGAGAAGGTGGAATTTGACCGGGAAGCCCATCACGCCCTGGCACTGGAGATCGCCCGGAAGGGGGCGGTACTGCTGAAAAACGACGGTATCCTGCCGGTCAAGGAGGCAGATATGGTCCTGATCGGCCATATGGCCAGGGAGTTCCGCTATCAGGGGGCCGGCTCCAGCCACATCAACCCCACCAAGCTGGTAAACCTGACCGACGCCCTGCCGGGCGTGCCCTTCTGTCCCTGCTGCGACAGGGACGGGAACGTGACGGAGGAGGCGCTGAAAGAGGCGGCAAAGCTGGCCGGGCGCGCGAAGACGGCTGTGGTGGTGGCCGGTTTGCCGGACCGCTTTGAGTCCGAGGGACTGGACCGGGACGATATGGCGATGCCGGAGGGCCACAACCGCATGATCGAGGCTGTGGCGGCGGCCAATCCCAACACCGTGGTGGTGCTGTTGGGGGGCAGCCCCATGGAGCTGCCCTGGTTCGACCAGGTGAAGGCGGTGCTGTACATGGGCCTGTCCGGCCAGGCGGGCGGCCAGGCCGCCGCGGACCTGCTTACCGGGAAGGCCGTTCCCTCCGGCAAGCTCACGGAAAGTTGGCCCATGCGGTATGACGATGTGGCCAGTAAGGAGACCTTCGGTGTGTACCACCCGGAATACCGGGAGAGTATCTATGTGGGATACCGCTATTATGACAAGGCCGGGAAGGACGTGCGTTTCCCCTTCGGCTTTGGCCTCAGCTATACGAGCTTTGCGTACAGCGATTTGAAGATCGACGGGCGCAGAGTAACGGCTACTATCAAGAACACCGGCCCTGTGGCCGGTGCGGAGGTGGTGCAGCTCTATGTGGCGCCTCCCCAGGACGGACCCTATCGTCCCGTGGGGGAGTTGAAGCGGTTTGCCCGGGTGGAGCTGGCTCCCGGAGAGGGGAAAGAGGTGTCCTTCACCCTGGATGACCGTTGCTTTGCCATTTGGGACAAGGGCTGGAAAATACCTGCCGGGACTTACAGCATCGAGCTTGCCGCCTCCAGCCGGGATGTGCGGCTACGCGGCGCGGTCCAGATCGCCGGGGAACGCATTCCTGCCCCCGCATGGCAGGCGGGGAGCTGGTATGACATGCCCGACGGCGCGCCCTCCCGCGCGGACTGGGAAAAGGCCATGGGGCGCTCGATGCCTGTTCTGCCGGAGCCGAAAAAGGGCAGCTATACTTTAGACAACAGCAGCATGGAGATGAAGGACCACTCCTTCATCATGAAGATCATGTACGCCGTCACCGAAAATATTATTGCCAAGAGCTTCGGCGGTAAAAAGGACCTCTCCGATCCCGCGTTCCGAATGACGCTCATCTGCTCCACAGACTGTCCCATCCGCGCCTCCGCAATCAACGCCGGCGGCACACTGAGCGACGGAGTCGCCAAGGGCTTGGTGGAGATGGCCAATGGGCACTGGTTCCGGGGGCTGGGCGCCATGATCCGAGGGGAATGACCGTTCTCCACCTCCGTCAGCTCCTGTACCGAGAGAAGACCCAACCGAATCCCCTCAGATCCTGCCTGTTCATCATCCCAGTACGCCCGTTTCGATGATTTTGCGGTAATGGAAGCCGGAGTCCTTGATCGTCCGCTTTTGCGTTTTGTAATCCACATGGATCAGGCCAAACCGGGGGCCATAGCCTTCGGCCCATTCAAAATTGTCCATCAACGACCAGTATTGGAAGCCCAGAACCGGGATACCCTCGCTGACCGCACGCTTAACATTGCCGATATAATCCTTCATGTATCCGATGCGTTTCGCGTCATGAACACAGCCGTCATCGGATAGATTGTCGTTGTCACACATACCGTTTTCCGTGATCAGGATGGGAAGCTGATAGCGTTCATGGAAAAATCGGATGGCCCAGTAAATTCCCCTTCCGTCATTGACCCACCCCAAGGAGTTTTTCTTTTCCGCAGGCAGCGCGTCATTGGTGCCGTACCAGTTTTCCTGGAAGGGCGAGTAGTTATTGATGCCAATAAAATCCAGCTTTGTCTGGATCTTGGGCATGTCGGATTTTCTCAGGCTGTATATCCCATAGGCGCGGACAGTTTCCCCCAGCAGCAGGGGGTCCAGCCACCATCGGTTGCTCATAACGCCGCTTTTGTAATAAAAGGATTTTCTTCTGGCTTCGGCAACGGCAGCTTTACCCTCATTTTCCGGGATAAAAGCGGAGGAAGCGGAAGCAATGCCGATTTTGGGCTTCTTTTTCGCGTTCTTCCGAATGACCTCCGCGCTTTCGTGAAAAGCCATCAGGCAGTTTCGAGTCAGCTTTGGCAGGGCCAGGTAGTGGTTTACAAAGGGCGCGTGATTGCCTGTCATGTGTCCGTTCATGATAAAGCACTGGGGCTCGTTCATGGGGATCCACCAGCTTACCCGGTCGGACAGCGCGTCTACCACGACCCTGGTGTAGTCGGCAAATAGGGGCACGATGGAATTGGAGAGCCAGCCGCCCTTTTCCTGCACCCATACCGGCAGATCCCAGTGATAAATGGTTACCAGAGGCTCAATGCCATTTTTCAGCAGCTCGTCTACAAGATCAGAATAGAACTGAATTCCCTTAGGATTCCGTTTCCCTTCTTCCGGCAAGATCCGTGACCAGGAAACGGAAAATCGGTAGGACTTCAGCCCCAGCTCCTTCATCATGGCCACATCTTCCCGCCAGTGATGGTAGTGGTCACAGGCGGTATGGCAGTCTGCGCCGCCCTTGATTTTGTTCACCGGCGCAACGTCCCAGATGCTGGGGGCCCTACCGTCGCAGTCCCAGCCACCTTCGATTTGGGCAGAGGCCGTGGCCGCGCCCCATAAAAAATCCTTGGGAAATACAGACTCACCCATCATGTGTCCTCCTCTGAAAATGAAATTGTCTTGAGGTCGATCCTGCCCTTGCCACGGAAGCGCAGATACAGCGGATACACCCCGTCCAGTTTTACCTCGGCACTTGCCTGCGTCCAACCGGCAGAGGGCAAAAGGTCGATGCTGCCGACGGTGTTCCCGCCCTCCTGTGTACGTACTTCCACCGCGCCGCTTCCGGCGCCACGGTAAGTTACGCGGATTTTTTTCACGTCCCGGAAATTAAAATACTTATAGCCAAGCTGGGTGTTGTCCATCAGATCCGCGACAAACACTTCGCCGTTTGATTCATCGATCCGGGGAAGAGCTTGCTGCTTCCCGACGCCCAGTTTGACAGGCTTGCCGCAGGTCAGATTGCAGGCATAGGCAGCCGGAATGCATCCCACCCCAGGGATCGGGTTGCCGTCCATGCCCTGAGTGGTGATCTCCACTTGTGGGATCGTGCCATCCGGCAGAATCTGAATCGGCTCAGCGCAGGCCTGCCGGGAGAAATCCGTGTTGTTGGTGCAGCGGTGGTAGAATACATACCACTGTCCATTCACCCGTTCGATGCTGCCATGAATGGTGCCTGCCGGGGCCTTCGGTATGGCATTGCCCTGATAGCCCAGATCGCTATTGGAGATGATCACACCTCGATATTGAAAATCCCGGTCAGGGTAACGGCTGGTCGCATAGGCCAGCTCGTTATTTTCTCCGGAGGAGTAGATCAGATAGTAAAGGTCACCAATTTTTCGGATAGAGGGCGCTTCATAAAAGGCGTGGCGATAAAGGCTGCTGCCTTTATCCGCTGTGGTCTTGCTGTCCAGCACAGCCTTGGGTTCTCCCTTGACGGTGCGCATGTCCTGTTCCAGTTCCACTACCGCGCAGGACAGGATGCTTGGCTTCGTTGCCTGGATTTCAGCGATCGAGCGCTGAAACAGCTTGCTCTGGACGATATTGTAAATGGGTTCAAAGCGCTTATTCCTGAAATCTCTGGCCAGGCCCCAGCCGTAGTAAAGCCAGATGCGCCCACTGTCATTCAGCACCGCCGGATCATTGGTCAAAAATTTCAGAACGGGCCGTCCATCTGGGTAGCGGATATCCCCCAGATAGGAGAACGGGCCGCCGGGGTTATCCGATACCGCAACGGACATGGGGCCAAAATTCCTTGTGTTGGGACCCATGGCGCAGTAGTAAAGGTAGTATCGGCCATCATTCCCTCGGACGCAGTCAGGGGCATAGAAGTCCACCAGCTTCCCAGGTTTTGAGCGGGGATCCTGATCCTTCCGATAGGTCACTCCATGACAATGCCAAGCGGACAGATCATCCACTGGCGCGGACCATACTGTATAATCCCGCGCGCAGAAGCGGTCAGACCGAGCCTGATCGTGAGAACCGTATAAGTACACCCGGTCGCCGAACACATGGGCTTCTCCATCTGGGATATATTCCGTGAGCGGTAAAAATGGATTGGGCATGATTCCACTTCCTTGATGTTAACGCGAAAGCGAATGAGATCCAAGCTTCCAATTTGTAACAATGCCTTTTGTTATTTTCCCGCGCCCTTTCAGAATCCTTGGCAGGTATCACTTTTGAAGATAAGCTCCAGAACCCGTCCGGCAGACAAATTCAGAGCGTCGCGGTTTAGTTTGCCTTGCTTCAGTTCCTGCCGCAGCTTTTTGCTGACAGCAGAGGTACCGGGCATGATCAGGTCGTTGCCCGCGTTGATGGCGTCGGCATAGGAGCATTGCTCCGTGGCGTTCCAGTCGCTCATTACCAAGCCCGCAAAGCCCCATTCCTGCCGAAGCACACAGGTGCAGAAATCAAAGCTGTTGCACACATACTTTCCATTGACCCGGTTATAGCTGGTCATGACCGTCCAGGGTTTTCCCTCAGTAACGGCAATTTGAAATGCCCGAAGGTAGATTTCCCGCAGTGCCCGCTGGGACACATTGGCGGATACGCCCGTGCGGTTGTCTTCCTGGTTGTTGCAGCAGTAATGCTTCTGGGCTACGCCCACGCCGCCCATGCTCTGGACGCCTCGGGTGATCGCCGCCGCCATTTTGCCGGAGACCAGAGGGTCTTCCGAGTAGTATTCAAAGTTCCGTCCGCAAAGGGGATTTCTGTGAATGTTCAGTCCCGGAGCCAGCCAGACAGACACGCCGATTTCCAGCATTTCCGTTCCCACGGCTCTGCCGATTTCCTCCGCCAGCTTGGTATTCCAGGTCTGGGCCTGTACCGTTTCGCTGGGCCATGCGGTCATATAGCGATAAACCGTTTTTCCCTTGCCGGGTCTGCCCTTCAGCAGCGGCCCTATTTTTTTCAGCCAGCCCCACTGCCAGTCCGCGGGCAGCCCGTCGGGATAACGAGGCGTACCGTCGGGCATGACGGTGATGGATTGATTTACATTCAGTCCCGCCGGGCCGTCGGACAGCACAATATTGGGAATGCCCTTCTTTAGCAGTGTGGTACAGGTGCGGCCTGCCGCGCCCATCACATTATTATAGCAGCGAATGGAGTAGCCGCCGCCTGTGACCAAGCGAATTTTGTCCAAGTCGGTCAGATTGTTCAGAACCGCCCGCGCTTTTGGGGTGAGCGCCTCCTGAATGGGCCTTTCCTCATCGCTTCCAATGGGCAGTAGGGTTTCCAAACTTCGCTCTGCTTCCAGCACGAAACCACCGCAGGGCGCGTCATTCAAAATCAAGCCATATCTACCTGCTTCCAGCACAAACGCGGAGCGTTCCTCATGGAAGCAGGCAATATTTTTCAGGTCAAAGGGAACGGTGACGCTCTGGCTTTCACCGGGCGCCAGGGTCTTTGTCTTTGCGAATGCCGCGAGCGCTTTTTCCTCATGGTCAAGCGTTCCTTCCGGCTTGCGGATAGAAAGCAGCAGCGTCTCCTTTCCCGGGGCAGCCCCTGTGTTGGTGACGGTCACGGTCACATGGTCGCTGGCAGCTTCCGTCACGACCCGCCGGAAGCTGGTATAGCTGAGACCGTAGCCAAAGGGATAACGGGGAACGATTTTTTGCTTGTCAAACCAGCGGTAGCCCACATAGATGCCCTCGCTGTATTCTTCATTCTCCAGGTCGCCGTTTCGATGTCCAAAGGTGTCCGCGCTGGGGTAATCCTCGTATCGCATAGCCCAGGTGTCCGTTAAGCGGCCGCTGGGGGTGACCGCGCCTGTCAGAATATCTGCCAACGCATTGCCGCCTTCCATACCGCCCTGCCCATAGAACAGCACCGCGTCGACGCGGATCTCGTCCAGAATAGACAAATCCATGACGCTGCCGCAGTTTAAAACCAGGATCAGCTTTTTGTAATGCCGGGACAGCAGCTGGAGGCTCTCTTTCTCCACATCGGAAAGCAGATAATCACCCTTTTCTACTCGGCGGTCTTTGCCTTCGCCAGCCTGCCGGGACAGCACATAAATGGCAGTATCCGCTTCATCCGTCAGCTCATCTTCCAGAACCGGCGTGCAGGAGGGGTACGGCATGGGATGCTCGCCAATAAAAATGAACATCCGCATGGTTTGGATGGGGTTGTACCTCTTGACTTTCTCTTCCAGATCGCTCCGCCAGCGGTCTACATCCGCATCGTACTTTTCCTTGAAGCGGTCCATCCAAAGGGTTGTCGGAAATTGAAATCCGGCGTTCCGGAGACCCTCTTCAATGGTAACGCTGTGCCGTTCATGTACATCACCGCTGCCGGAACCGCCCTTGACTGTCATGCGGCTGCCGGGGCCGTAAAGGGCCACTTTTCCGGGCTGGACGGGAAGAACACCGTCATTTTTTAGGAGGACGATGCCTTCCGCCGCAGCCCGGCGGGCCAGCGCTTTATGCTCCTTTTCCCGCTGGGATTCTTCCGGGGATGCCGCGCCAAATACCTGAAATTTCATTGTGTTGCTCCTATGTCAGTGTAATCAAAACCACATCATTGGTATGAAGCCGCACGGAGAGTCTCGTTACTCCGTTATCTGTTGTAAAGGGCAGCGGTTCTGCCTGTAAGCGGGTCTTTTCCTTGATCTGCTCCACCTGGGCCCTCGTCAAATGATCCGGGCTGCCCAGTTTTATCCACTCCGCCTTGGGATTGCAATGGGTATCGTCGATGCGCTGCACGGTAGCTTTCTTTGCTTCACAGTTGACTTCAATGGTGATACCGTGTGTTTCATTCTTGTGGTAGTCTTGATCCTGCGCGAAAATTAAGATCTGTGTCTGATCACCGTCCACAAATGCCGCGTATTCCACCGGTTCATTGGTCCGCATGGGGAGCTTCAGCCGTTTCGGATACAGTTGGGACAGCAGCTTGAACCCCCAGAAATTGGGCTTTGGAATCCCGTCATTGGACACAATGCCAAAGCTGCCCACAAAGGGCTGGGGCAGCATGAACTGTTCCTCAAACACATCGGAGCAGCACCAGAACATGTACCCCGCCAACGTGTTATTCAAATCCATGCAGCTTTTCACCGCAAAGGCCGCCGAGTATTTTTCGTCATGCACCGGGGAACCGAACACCGCCATGGAGTTCCACTCCGTGATGAACAGAGGCTTGTCGCCAACCTTGGCCTTGGCTTTGTCATCCATTTTCGCCAGCGTTCCCTTATCCCAGCGGATAAAGTCCTCCGGCAGGAAGAACATTTTAGTCATAGCCTCGCTGAGTGTTCGGTGGTTTTGAACTGCGTCCATGGCCGCGCCAAACATCTCCTCAAGGAGGCCGGATGCGAACCCAAGTTCGTCCTGTTTCTTTTGGGAAAGACCGGTTCCCGAAAGAGCACACTGGCAGCTCTGACGCTCTCCTTCTTCGGAAGGTTTACGGCGTCAGAGCTGCCTTTGTCGTTCCGGGATACGGCAAACAGCATTCTCTACAACGCGTTCTCTCTGAAAGATGTACTCACGGTCATTGACGATTTGCATCCTTCCAGTCGAGTAGAGGAACAGAAGATGAACGGCACCGCCCAGGCGGTGATGCGGGCCTACGGCGACCGCACCGGCAAAGGACGGCTCCGGGCGGATTCCTCTCCCATGGAATCCCGCCCGCCTCAGGGCAACGCCATCGTCACCGCGGAGTTCGCTCCGGACATTGGCGAGAGCGGTACGGCAAGATACTTTGCTCTGGAGCTGAAGGAACGGGATGTGGATCTTCAAATTCTTTCCGCCTACCAGCGGGAAGCCGCAAACGGTACCTTGCGGCGTTGTATGTTTGCCTACACCGAATGGATCAAGGAAGCCTTTCTTCATTCTGGGGAAGCGGAGCGGGAATTCGTTCAGTTTTTGAATTCCCGTTTCCTTTTCTGCCGGGATGAATTCCGCAAAAGCGGCATCCGCTGTCATGGCCGGATACCGGAAGCGGTGGCACATTTGCGGATGGGAATGGATTTCCTTCTGCTGTTCCTGAAGGAAAAACAGGTGATGGACGAGGAAAGCTGTGCCGAGGTCCAACAGCGGTTCAAAGATATTCTCTACCGTCTGGCCGCGCTTCAGGCAGAGAACATCGAGCAGGACAAGCCCACGCATCTGTTCATCCGGAAATTGTTTTCCCTATTGGAAAGCGAAAAGGTTTGCCTGCTGAACAAAAATGAGACTCATGAATTTGTTCCGAACCTCTGCGTTGGCTACGAAGATGAAGCCTGGTTTTATCTGCATACGGATATCGCGCACAGGATGGTACGCAAACTCTGCGATGAGCAGGGGGAAAGTTTCGCGGTCACCGCCAAGGGATTGCTGAAAGCCATGGCAGAAGAAGGTCTCATCAAAACCTCCGCCGGGCAGAACACTGTGTCCGTTCGGATCAATGGGAAATCCCGGCGGGTGATGTGCTTGGACAAGCACAAAGCAAAAGCGATTGCGGATGGAGCCTTGTAAAAATGATGTGTGGCAAGTGTGGTAAGAGTGAAAAAGCTGCTGTGACCACGGCGAAATTCTCATTCCTTTTTCTGCGGCAAAGGTGTGATACAAGCGCGGCGCGCGGCTGAAATGGATCTTTTCTGCCTCTGATGTGGAGCTGGAACGCGTCTGATGGCAAATACGAAAAATCGCCGCGGCGCCAGCGGAATTTGCTTTTGTCGCTGAAAACACACTTTCTGAAACAGGATACCCCAGCGCAAAGCATTCGCCGCCGTGAGGGCGGTGTCGCCCCTGTGTGCCGCTTGTTCTCTGGGGCGGGGTAAGAGTCCCGCCCTGCCGCTGAAAACCCCACACGGGGCGAGAAACGGGCAAAAGTCGCCCTGAAAAACACCTGCTAAAGGATGAAACCCCACAAAGCCTAATTCGCTGAAACTATGGGAGGACCCCTGCGGGGGCGGGTTTTCCCAGACCTTGTCTGGGGCAAGCAGAGCGTCTGGCTGTCCGCCCGCCGCGTCCCCCCATCCCCGCAGGGGAGAACCGGGCGGCAGCCCGGACCCACTTATGACTTACGAAACGGAGGAATCAGATGTCCGAAAACCGAAAACGAAACCAAACCTTGACCGTCCGGCTGACCGCTTCTGAAAAGGAAACCATCATCCGAAACGCCGTCAAGGCGCGCATGAGCCTGACGGATTATATCGTCGCGGCCTCTCTGCTGACGGAAATTCATGTGGCCGAGGATACCCGGCCTCTTATCTCCGAGCTGAAACGCGTCGGCAACAACCTCAATCAGATCGCTGCGAAGATCAACGCCGGGGCGTTCCAATCCTACAACTTTCAGGAGGTCATCGATTTGCAGAAAGCCATCTACGAAGAACTCTATCGGCTCAACCGAGGGACGCCATGGCGACCGTGACTTATATCCGGGAGACCCGTCAGCACCTGAGCGCCATGCGGGCGGTCATGGGTTACTGTATGCGCAAGGACAAGACCTGGGACGCGCAGTCGCGGCAGTATCTCATCAGCGGCGTCAACTGCGAGGGGCACAATTCCATTCTGGAATTTGAAGCGACGAAGGCCGTCCACGGGAAAATGGACGGCGTCAACTTCTATCAGTACGTTCAGTCCTTCTCTCCCGCGGAACCCGTCACGCCCGCGCAGGCCCACAAGATTGCCTTAGAGTTTGCCGCCCGGGCTTGGCCCGGCACGGAGGTTCTGGTCACCACCCACTGCGACGCCAGGCATGTGCATTCCCACTTCATCATCAACTCGGTGCGCTTCGAGACGGGGCGAAAGCTCCGGCAAGATCCAAACACCCTGAAAATCTTGCGGCAGGTCAGCGATGAGATTTGCCAGGCCCACGGGCTCCGTGTCCTGCCGAAGTATGAAGGCGGCGGCAAGAAGATGTCCACCCGGGAATACCGGGCGGCCCGGAAGGGGGAGAGCTGGAAGTTCCGGCTGATGTACGATATCGGTCAGGCAATGCAGCTTAGCGCGAGCAAAGAGGATTTTATTCTTCTCATGAAGCGCAAGGGCTACGAAGTCAAGTGGACAGCGGAGCGGAAGGAGATCACCTTCACCTGTCCCAACGGAAAAAAGTGCAGGGGAAACCGCCTGCACCACGAACGATATTTGAAAGGAAGTTTTGAACATGAATTCAGAATACGAGCAGAACGATATGGACGCTACCTCGCTGGAAGCTCTGACGCGAATCAACGGTCAGGCGGTGGAGACCCGGCGGCGGATTCCCTACGACGTGACCGTGTACGCCATCCCGGAGCAATGGCGGGAAGAGGAAATGAAAATGCTGCAAGCCGCCGTGGAGTTTCAGCCGACGCTGTACCGTCTGATCGGCGAGCTGGCGACTCGGCAGGACTGGCAGAACCTGATGAATTTGCAGCGGAACGTTCTGCAAACGAACGGCCGGGAGCTGGAGGAATCCCTCCGCAGTACCCTGCGACAGGATGGGAACGTGAGAGAGAAGTATTTTTCCGAAATCTCCAAGCTGCTCTCCGACAGTCTCAAATCTATGGAGGCTGCTACGCTCCGGCTGGAACAGCGGTTCAGAAAACTGACGATGCTTTCGGTGGCGGCGTCTACGGTGGTATCGGCACTGGTCTGCGCAGTCTTGTATCTGCTGGCCGGCTGATAGAGGACGACAGCGAAGACCCCGAGGAACGCCGGAAGCGGATCGAGGCGGAACAGGCCGGTTCCAATATGGGCGCCGTCCTTGGTCTTGCCATGGGCGCCGCCATGGCGCTGACCCAGGGCGAAGAACAAACGGTCCTGGACGAGCAGGACTTCAACGAATTTCTGGCACAGGCGGAGGCCGTGGAAGAAGAACAGAATTTCCAACAAACGATGTAAATTATCAACCCAGGGGCAGGCTACCCTACCCTGACAGTCAAAGAAAAGAACAGGCTTTGGAAGCTTATAATGAAGAAAGCTACCGTATACCGCTCCCGGGATGATAAACTCACGGTTCACATCTACCCCAACCTGCCTAAGTAATAAAACCTGCCATACGCGGGAAGTACCACATTCCTTTGGGCAGGCAACACCACATTTTTCTAAAATCAGCGGTTTATCTATCGACTATTGCCCCCTTCCGTGTTATAATATCTGAAAATTACGCACGGAAGGGGGTGCTCTTTGTTGGCGGAAGAAAAGAAAAAGGTCCCTTGTGGTATTGGTCTGCTGGCCCATGTTGGTGCAAGCAGATGAGAACCACGCAGAGGGGGCTGTCTCAAAATAAAAAACGTTAGAAAATCAGA